>JBGSYU010000713.1:0-38381 GCA_041750715.1 Lacipirellula sp. | reverse complement strand
GAGCCGTATCCCGAGACTTATGCCCGCATCAAGTACTTCGCCACTGAGGCGGCGCGGCTGATCGAAACCGCCGACTTTACGCTGGCCAGCCGCGATCACTCTGAGATCAAGCGGAAGCAGGTCGAATTCCTCAAACAAATGGCCGTCACCCTCGGCCGGCTGGAAACGCTTGCCCGCAAAGAACTGGCCGCCGAGCCGTTCACCGACGAAGACCAGCAGTGGCTGAAGCGCGTGATCGACGGCCGAGGCGGCGGCAGCGGCTTGCCGAGATATACCGGCTGGTACTGCGAGCTTTTCTACGGCGGCCCGCGCGCGTGCGCCGACTGGGGCGCGCTGGTCGTCGATGTTCACACCGATCCCACCAACGGCATGGTCCTCGAACAGGGCGTCGGCAATTGCACCTATTTGGTCGCGGCGATCAATAACGAAGATGATCGCATGATCTACGTCGGTCCCGCGTACTCCTACTTCGAGTTTCACCAACCGTCAGCCGGGCGGCTCACCAACCAAGATTGGCAGCAAATGCTGCTTATGGAACAAGAGCCCCCAAGGCCAGCTTGGACCAAAGACTTCCAATCGCCAAAAGTAAAACGCCGCATGGGGAACTAAAGATCGCTGCTCAGCTAGCGGGCCAACGCACCGCTTGTAGCCGCGGGAACGGAAAGGGGGCTAGGAATAGTTGGCAACGTCACTTTCACCGGCGGCGCCTCCGGCGTCTTCGTCTCCAACCGCGTCGCCGTTCCGGAGCCAAGTTCGCTGCTGCTCGGAGCGCTGGCGGGCTTGTGCCTTTTGCGGCGCCGCGAACACGCCCAATTCCGTCGGCAAACGGCGATGTTCCATGCGTTCGGAAAGGTTCATGCGCAGAACGTCCGTCGTCGTGCGGGAGACGGCAGTGAGTCCCCGCACGAAGGGGCCGTCCCACGCGAAGTGCGCCTCCACGAGTGGTGCCGGGGATGAAAGAGCGGCGTCAATTCGCCCGTGTCGGGGTCGTGCCCGGCGACGTTGACCGTACCCTTCCCCTCTGCGTCTCTTGCGTCTCTGCGTGATTTCTTGACCTAGACGATCTTTGCAGGACTCCTGCGATTTATTCGATTACTAGCAAGGTCGAAATGAGTACCGCAGGAAGGTTTATCTCAATTTTCGAGCGGCTACCCTCGGGCAGGATCGTGAACGGCACGTCGCCCGCCGTTGCCTGAGAATCGGCGCTGATCGCTTTCACCGACTTGACCTCGTCGAATGGAACGCGCACGCGCAGCGTGACGTCGTTAGCGGGATGGACTTTATCCTCAAATGACGACAACCGCTCGACGGCCAGGTTGTAAACGTGGACGATCGTACGATGGGATTGATCCCGAATGACCGCGCGAACGGTCGGTGGGGCCTGTAGCTCCAGTGACGGACTCAACGCGGACTGAACGCTTTTCATCCAATCGCCCTCGTCGGCGGCGACCACCAAGCCGCTCGAGTTCTCGAACTCCTTAAGGGCGGCCTCCTCGGCGGGCAGTAACACCGAGCGGGATTCGACCAGAAACACTTGCCGCGCCGGGGCGCCCGCTGCGGTGCGGATGGGGCCGGCGGGCTTGTCGGAGGCTTTCGGCGTGACCGCAACGACGAGATCGTCCTCAGAAACGACGCCGTACTGCACGTTGGATGCCGTGAGCCGAGCCGCGAGCTCCGACGGAACGCACCGCTTGCCTTCAGTCCATTTGCGGAACGGCAGGAACAGAATCACGTCGCGGCGAGGTTGCGCGTCGTTCAAGAGCGAAGCGTGTTTGCGCAGCATTTCGGCCTGCGGACGGATTTCGCGGATCATCCGCTCGCGCTGGTCTTCGGGCCAGGTGGGCCACGACAGGTAGGAGGCGCCGTGGGCCACGGCCTCGGCCATCGCCAGTCGCACTAGGTTCGGCGGCGTGTGATTGTCCGCCTCGGCCAGGACGTTCGAGACCAAGGGCTTGCCGCGGCTGATGGCCTGAAGCTGGGCCAGCGTCGATCCGTATTCGAGCGTCCGCCCCCCCGGCAGCAGGCGCGGCTGCGTCGCCATGTCCTCGACCACCACGAGATCCTCGGCCTTGCTCATTTCGTAGATGTTGTAGCCGTGAGTATGACACTGGGCGAACAGCACGTCGGGCGTGTTGAGGCTGTTGTTGCAGGTGACCAGCACATCGGGCCGAATGCTGCGTGCGTAGTCGCGAATGAATTGGAGGAAATCGCGAGCGGTCGTCGCTCGCAGGCGGAGGAAGTGCTCCGGGTGTTTGACGGCTAGCTGCCGGGCTTCATCGACCGACGCCTCTGCATTCACGACGCCTTCTTCCCCGAGCAATACCGCGAACTTTTTCATGCAGTGCGGGCAGTAGCAGCCCTGCGGATGCACCGTCGGGTTGTCGAAAAAGACGCCGTCGTGGCCGCTGTCGAGCTGCTGGCGAACGATGAATGTTTCGTACTCGCGCCAGTCGGGGTTGTTCATGCAGGCAGGGCTGTATTGCCCGCCGTACCACGACGGCAGCGGCTTGCCGGCGGCGTCCTGCTGCCGCCACTGGGGGGGCGGCGTCTTGAACTTGCCGCGAAACTCGTCGCTCCAGTTCTTATCGAAGGCGTCTAAATTCACGATCGAAGTCGCGCACATGTAGCCGAGGATGATGCGAATGCCCTCAGTATGGGCCTTCTCGTTGTAGGCGGCGGCATCCTGCTGGATCGAGGCAAGCTGCTCCTCCGGCGGCAGACCGTTGTAGCCGACTTGTCCGCATCCCGTCCCGTAAATAACGTTCGCGCCGATCGCCGCGGCGGCTTCCGCTTGTTCGTCGATGTTTCCGAGATGATCGAACGCGTGCTGGGCGACGCCGACCGCGAGCCGATCGTGGTCGTGATCGTCCGCACTCGCCGGAAAAGTGTGCGAACCAACGAGGGCGCCGACCCACGCGAGGGAAACCATGCGGATGGATGGACGGCAATGGAGGCGTTGTGACATAAGGAGAATCGCCCAGGACAATAATTCTCACCGCGCTTCCATGCGCTGATCCTATCCTGCCGGCAAAATGAAAACCAGTGCGCCGGTGGCCCAGGTTCTCTGAACCTCCGCGGTGGCACGGGTTGGCATACTCGCCTACCCGTGCGGCGCAGCCGCAAGAGGTCCTCCGCTAGAAGGCAGTTCCGGGTGCGCCGCGGTGCGACGTTCAATCGCAATTGGCGCCTCTTGTCGCCGTAGCGACCCAGGTAGGCGAGTACGCCAACCTCGGCCACCCGCCATGTGCAATACTCTATCATTAGGGTCGCGTCCCCTCCGAACCGCCCACCTGCTAGCCAGCCCCAGGTCCCGCCATGAGAGCCTACGAATTCCCCAGCTTCGGCATCGAGAACCTCGTTCGCGTCGAGCGCCCCGCGCCGCAGCCGGGGTCGCACGAGGTGGTCGTGAAGTTCCACGCTGCGTCGCTCAATTACCGCGACCTGATGTTCGCCCGCGGCGCCTACAACCCGAAGGCTCGCCTGCCGGTCGTGCCGCTCTCCGACGGCGCCGGCGAGGTGGTGGCGCTGGGCGCAGGGGTCTCACGCTGGAAGCTGGGCGACCGCGTCTGCCCCATCTTCACGCAAGGCTGGATCGAAGGTCGCTTTAACGCCGAAAAGGCCCGCAGCACGCTCGGCGCCGGTGATCGGGACGGCGTACTCCGGGAATTGGGCGCGTTCGACGAGCAGAGCCTCGTCCGCATCCCCGATCATCTCACATACGAGGAAGCCGCCACCCTGCCCTGCGCCGCGGTTACGGCCTGGCACGCGCTGGTCGAGTACAGCCAACTGCGGTCCGGTGAAACGGTGCTCACCCTCGGCACGGGCGGCGTTAGCATCTTCGCCTTGCAATTCGCAAAGATGCACGGCGCCCGGGTGATCGCCACCTCCAGCAGCGACGCGAAGCTCGCCCGTGCCCGGGAACTCGGCGCCGACGAAACGATCAACTACACCACGCACCCCGAGTGGGAACAGGAAGTCCTCCGGCTCACCGGCGGGGTGGGCGTCGATTACGTCGTCGAAGTCGGCGGCGCCGGCACGCTGGCCAAGAGTGTCGCCGCGACGCGGATCGATGGCCGCATCACGCTGATCGGCGTGCTCGCCACCGGTGCGGGCTTCAATCCCGTCAGCCTGCTCATGAAACGCGTCGGCCTGCAAGGCATCTTCACCGGCTCGCGGCAAATGTTCGAGGACATGAACGCCGCGATAACGGCCAATCGCCTGCAACCGATCGTCGACCGCACATTCCCGTTCGACGAAGCGCCCGAGGCCCTGCGTTATATGGAAACCGGCAGCCACTTCGGTAAGATCGCGATCGTCTTCTGACGAACCGTGCGAAGGAGTTAGCTCGGATCGTCGGCGCCGGCCACTTCCGTGGAAGCTTCGAGCCCGGCTTCGCGGGCTTTAGCCTGTCCTCGGCGGGCCACCGCGATCTTGGGCTCCACCGACTTGCGAAGCGCCGGAGCCCGTCGCGCAGCTTCGTTGAAGTCGGCGACGGCCCGGTCCCAATTCTCCAATTGCAAGTAGGCGTCGCCGCGGAGAGCGTAAGTTTTGGCGTCCGTGGGGTCCGCATGGAGCGCATCGGTCGCGGACAGCGCAGCGCGGTGTGGGCTTTCCAGCGCCATGTGCGCTTCGGCCTGGAGCCGATAGGCCTCGGCCGAGTCGGCGCCACGGGGGGCGGCCCGCTTTAGATCTTCGAGGGCCGTGTCGGGGAAGCCAAGCGCCAGCAGCGTTTCGCCGCGGCGCAGATACGCCTGGTGGAAATCGGAGCGCAGCGAGATTGCTTCGGTAAACTCAATGAGCGCCTGGTCGTACTGCTGCGCCGCCTGTCGCTCGCGCCCGAGACTGTAATTCTCATCCGCCGCGTCGATGACGGGCTTCGCGACGGCTTGCTCGACCGGCGTGGGTTCCGCCAGCACGTTTACGATCTGAACGTCCACGGAAGCGGGATCCAGATCGCGGGCCAGGGCCAGCCGTTCCGCCGCCGCCACCTGGTCGCCGGCCTCCTCAAATTCCCTGCTCCAGCCAACGTAGGCCTCGGCCAATCGCGGGCGGACTTCGTCCGCAAACTCCGCATCCTGGACAATGGCCTGCTGCAAATCGGCGACGGCACGCTCAAACTGGCCGCGGCCGAGATAAACGACGCCGCGAACCTGGTACGCCCCAGCGCTCTGGGGCCGCAATCGAATCGCGCGGGTCGCATCGCGGAGCGCCTTGTAAGCGTCGCCCAGTTCGACATACGCCCGGGCACGAAGTTCGTAAGCGGCGCCGTCGAGCGGCGTGAGATCGATCGCCGCCGAGAAATCTTGCGCCGCAGTGTCGGGGAAGCCCATTTCGAGGAACGCTATGCCGCGGTCGAGGTACGCCTGGGCGCCCGTCGTATCGGGTCGCGCCGCCACGGACTTTTCGCTTGCCACGATGACGTTCGTGAAGCGGTCGACCGCTTCCTGGTAGTTATCTTCCGCGAGCGCTTGCTTTCCTGCCGCGATTTCAGCCGGCGCGTCGACGGCCGCTCGTCGCGCCAGCGGCGGGTTCGTCGCAGCGCCGGAGAGCTTCGCAACGCCTACGTCGTCGCCGCCGGCGCCACATCCAAGAGAGAAGAACAATCCGCAAGCGGCGGTCAGGCATGGCCCGATGGCGACCTCCGACCAGATTCGTTGACGTGCTGCCATTGTTCGCGACCTTTTTTACCGTGGAAGGCAAGCGGCCAACGTTCAGTATATTTCGCCCCCCTGCAAGATACTAGCCGCGCGGCGGGCGGGGTAGTGATACCATTCTCCCCGTCACCCCGCCGCAGCGAGTCGCCGTGGCGACCTGAGGTAATCCGAAGGGTCTGGCCAGATTCTTCGGAGTACCTCAGAATGACACGAACCGTACCTCGGCAAACGGTATCACTTCCGGCGGCGGCCGGATTGAGGTTCGCGGCGGAAAAAGGCCGCCGTGCGATCTACTTTCGCCGCAAGAACTTCTGCACCGCCTGATTCAGCGAAGAGACGCGCCGATCGACCTCAACGAGCGCTTTGGCGGCATCTGAAAGATCGCGCGATGCGCCCATGTGCTCCAAGCGCGAAGCCACGCCGACGACGTCGGGCGCGCTCAGCGTGGCGGCAATGCCCTTGAGTTGATGAGCTGCGTGCTGCAGGCCCAATGCATCCGCCGTCGCAACCGCGGAATGAATCCTTTCGACCATGCTGGGCGAGTCTTCCAGATAGATCTGAATGATATCTCGCAAAAGCTGCGTATCCTCGCCGAGTCGACGAAGCGCGTCATCGACGTCCATCGCCGCGTACCCCTGCGGTACGTCGTTACGACCTTGCGGTCCGTTGTTTTGCGATTGAATAGTGCTCTTCATGGGTGACCACCGGTAACGCGAGCGCTCGTACCGAGTTGATTTTAGCCAGAGGCCTCGCCGGCGTTGATGCGACTCGCGATTGTTATCCGAGTAATGGGGCAAACACCGTACCGTTCCAGCTATCAACGCCGATCCAGACGGATCATCGCCGCATCGCGCTGGACCCTCGACGAACACTCACCTCCCGCCTCAAGCCGCTCGATTACTCGCAGGAACAGGCAATTTTCTATTGGCACGTCAATTGCATATCGATCTACCCAAGCGTGCTAGAACGGCGAACGCGACGTTCGATGCACAGTGACGCAATGCCTCGGAGAATCATGACATGAAACGAAGATTAAAAAGTGCGACAATAGCGCCGGACAGGAGCGGCAAAATCAAGTACGGAATTTTCGCATGGCTCCTGGGCTTGCCGATACCCATCATTCTGATCGCCCTGTTCATTAACGGTTGCGACTTTTAAGCCCAACGATTTGAGCTCGACGAATCGTAACCAGACCTCCAGTTCACGTTTTAGAAGGGAACCCTACTATGATCGCCAGGCTTTACTATCCCTGTTTCGCATCGTTGGCGCTGCTCGTTGCAGGCTGCCAAGAAGGCACGACGCGGGAAGACGTCGCCGACGCCCGGGCGGACGTGCAGGAAGAACAGCAAGACGTCGCCGACGCGAGAGCCGACGCCGACGTCGACATGGCGGCGGAGCGGGACGATCTCGACGCTGCCCGCCGCGAAGCCAACAAGCCGGTGTTAGACGGCGACGTCGCCTCCGCAGGCGTGAGGGAAGAGCAACGGGATCTCGCTGAAGTTCGCACCGATGCGAACGCCGACATTCAAGACGAGCAAGCCGACGTCGCCGACGCTCAGCAAGAGTTGCAGACGACCGAGGCCAAACTGAAGCAGACTCAAGCCCGCAACGCGTTTGCGCAGCAAACGGAGCAGTCGCTCGCGTCGGCCGATCAGAAGATCGAGCAGCTTGAGAATCGCGAAGACAATCGAGACGGCGCCGCCGAACAAGCGACCGAAGATCAGATCGAGAGCCTCAAGGCGCAACGCGAGCGCGTCGACGAAGCCCTGGGCGAAATGAACTCGGCCGAAATCATGAAGTGGCAGACCGAGCAAAAGAACGTGCAGCTTGCTGTCGCCGAGCTCGACCGGATGTTGCGGGAAATTAAGTAGCGACGGCGCGGTCAAGCGGTTCCGTAGTTCAAGCGTTGGCGGTCGCGGGGCGATCGCCAACGCTTTTTTGTTAGCCGACCTCTTCCGTCATGCTCGAGTCGCTCCAGCGCCCCGCAAGCATGACGACTGGTGGTGAAGAGTTCCGCACCGCGATCCCGCGAGCCTTTTGGCCTAACCGCGGCCGCGCCGGCGCACTTCCAGACGGTTGTCGATCTCGCCGATCCCCTCGACGCGCTGGACGTACACTTGCGCCAACTGCTTGAGATGATAGCTGGGGACGGACCCGCTGAGGACCACGCGCTGCTCTTCGACGTCGCATCCGACCAGCGCTAGAGCAGCGTATCCCGAGTCGACTAATGAGGCAACGACGCGGATGCGCAGTTCCTGCCGATCTCGACTGTGCTGGGAAGCCGCCGTGCCCTGCCGAGCGACAGCTTGGCGTTCCAACGGCGCCAAGCTGTGGGACGGCGGACTGCCGACCCCACAGGCGTCCTGCTTGGAAAGGGCCGAGCCTGCCCTATCCTCATCGAGCTCCGTCGCCTGTTTGCGGATAGACATAGACCCTGAACGGAGGGAGCGACGTGCGGAGTGATCGAATCCACAGCGAAGCGGAGCCAACGGAAAAAACCAACCGACGGGCGAAGGCGGCAAGCCGCCGATCGGCGCGGACACCGTAGCGACGATCGGCCGACTTGCTCGGCGATTCGCCCGTCGGCACTTCCGTGGCTCCCGAAATGGATTATTATCGCGGCGGTCGGCCGGCAGCGCCGATTAAACGGCACGACGTAGGCCAGGCGTTCCGACGCGACTGGCAGAAGGGGCATTCTTCGTGCCACTATGGAGTTATGAAGCCGCTTATTCTGGAATGCGTTTTCTGAGTCATCCGGGCAGGTTATACTAGCTGCGTAACTAGCATGCGGACGGCCTATAATCCTAGCCCTGGGTCGCTGCGCGACCACGGTGGCTTTCGCTTAAGCAAAGCGTGCAAAGGCTCGACGCAACCGGGACGCGAACGGCCAGTTCGGGGATATTTGTGAAGTCTTAAATGCCCGTTGCCCGAACGGCATGGCTATTGCACCTACCGTAGTCATCTCGGCCGTCGTGCGTCCGAAAGCGACCAGCAGACACTAGCATTACCATTAAGAGAAGGATTGAGGCGATGAAAATGAATCAACAGACGCTTGAGGGAAACTGGAACGAGATCAAGGGCAAGCTGCACGAACGATGGGGCCAACTTACGCAAGATGACCTCCAGAAGGCTCGCGGCAGCGTCGACCAATTGGTCGGGGTCATTCAACGGAAAACGGGCGAAGCCCGCGAAGGCATCGAGCAATTCCTTTCCGATGTGTCCGCCGGCGGCGCGGGTGGAGTCAGCAAGGCTGCCGAGGCGGTTCGCAGCTACGCCTCGAGCGCCGTCGAGTCGGTCGACGACGCACGGCAACGCGCCGCGGAAATGATGCGTGGCGGCTACGGGCAAACCGAGCGAATGATTCAACAGCGTCCGATGGAGTCGTTAGCCGTAGGGTTCGGCGCCGGGCTGATCGCGGGGGTCGTCATCGGCCTGATGATGAGGTCGGGCTCGCGGTATTAACGCGGTCGCTGCGGCGATAATGCGGCAGCATTTAGCGACCGAATTTTTTTAGTCGCGATTCCTCGTGCTATCCTTGTAGGGCTATCCTTGTAGGGTGGTCGGCAGCGTCAGTTACGAAAGTTAACGCTCCGAAGGTTTTTGCTTACGAGGATGATTTTTAATATGAGCGAATCGGCCGACAATATCCGCAAACGCATGGACGAGGTGCGTCTCGAAGTGGGTGACGACGTGGCGGGCATCGTGCGGTCGGCGAAGGCCCTGGCCGATTGGCGCGGCCATGTGCGAAAGCACCCGTTGCTTTGCCTAGGCGCCGCGGCGGCGTTGGGATTCTTGCTAGTGCCTAAACGGAAGGACAAGGCCGCCTCCACCGACCTTAGTAGCGCCGACGCCCAGGAGTTGATCGCTCTGCTTAAAAAGCACGGCATCAAGACGGCATCGGCGCTCCCCGAAGCGGCTACCGCCAGCAAGGGGATGTTCGCCACGCTCGCAGGTATGGCGGCGCCGCTCGTCTTTCGGGCTGCCATGAATTACGGCCAACACTTCGTAGCAACGCTCGGGCAGAATCGCACGCCGAAGGCGGGTCGCGACGAACGAGATGATGAGCAGAACTCCGCCGACGAGGAACTCGCACGGCAAGTGGAAATTCGCGAGAAGTTCAACCGGCCTCGCTAGAGGCGGAAGCGACGACGACCATGATCAATCGACTTGAGGATGGCCACGCTCGCGGCGCCTCAGCAGCCGTTTTCCGGACGCCGCGGACGGACCGTGCCGCCATGGCCCCTGCGTGGCGAACGCGAATTATCGACGCGGCCAAGAGCGCCGTCGGCGCGAACCCCTTGGCGACCGTTGCCGCCGGGCTGGCCATTGGCATCGTCTTGGGAAGGCTGGTGAAGCGATGACGACGCAAAACGAGCACGCGCCATCGGCCGACATTGAACGAGGCAAGAGCGGGAGCGTGCGACAGCTTGGCAGCGACGTACTGACGCTCGCCGAACTGCTGGCCGATCTACTACAAGCTGACTTGCGAGAGTGGGGCCGCGCCTTCGTGAGAGGAGTGGCGGCTCTCGTCGCGGCGTTGGTTTTTGCGTTGGCCAGCGTGCCGGTCTTGCTCTTGAGCTTGGGATACTACCTGGCTGCGGCGACTGAATTATCGTTGTCGACGTCGATGCTCATTGCCGCGGCGGTGAGCGTGGCGATCGCGGCAATCTTTGGCACCGTCGGCGCGATGCTGCTCAAGCGCGAGCAGCCGATGCTCCATCGCTTTCGCAGCGAACTTCGGCACAACGTTCGCTGGTTGAAGGAAATGCTGACTCAACCCTTGACGGCGACGCGTTCCGACTGATACTGCTCGCCGGTTAACCCCTCGAAACTTTCTCGGAGGCGACCATGCCCGGAACAACAGCTACTGGTACTGGACTCCCTTCAAACTTCGGAAGCCAGGAGAATTCCGGCGACCTGACGTGGGGCCAATCTGGACGCGGCAGCGACGAGCTAAGCGTGCCGGAGGCCGCGGCTGAGTTCTTCTCGCAATACGCCCGCGAGCGGCCCGAAGTGGTGGCGATGTGGGCGTTCGGCGTCGGCTTTATTCTTGGATGGAAACTGAAGCCCTGGTGACTCGAAATATTACGACGAGGAGCATGTCATTCCGAGCGGAGCGAAGAATCTAGGATCTCGCCAGATCCTTCGCTCCGCTCAGGATGACGGTTGACCGACGTACGCGGAGTTGATGACGGACGAACACGCAGTTGACCGACGTACGCGGAACTGGTTACTCCCCAGGCTCGACGACTTGACCGACCTGGATCCCCAGGTCCCGCATCTTGTTACGCAGGCTGCCGCGCGTGATCCCCAAGCGGCGGGCCGCCTTCGACTGGTTGCCCTGGGTTTCGCGAAGGACTCGGGTCAGCAAGTAGCGTTCGAGCACGTGGAGGGACTCTTGGTAGAGATTCTCCGACTCGGCCGCCAATCGTTCGTCGACGAAGCCCGCCAAATCGACGCCGGCGGCATCGCCGCCCTCGCGCTCGACGCCGCTCGAACGTGGCCGTTCTTCGAGGATTTCCTTCGGCAGTAGCTCGGGCACGATCGTGGGACCGGTGGCCATGAGCATCGCGCGGCGTGCGGCGCCTTGCATCTCGCGAATGTTGCCGGGCCAACTGTAATTCTCCAGCAACCGCAGGGCTTCTGGCGAAATGCCGGTGATGTTCTTGCCCAATTGCGCGTTGAAGCGTTTCAGAAAGTGATCGAGCAGGAGCTTAAGATCGCCATGCCGTTCGCGAAGGGGCGGAAGTTGGATTTCAAACCCGTTGAGCCGGTGAAACAGATCGAGGCGAAACTCGTTGTTCTCGATCATTTGGTCGAGATTGCGATTAGTCGCGGAAATCAGCCGCACGTCGACGGAGATGGTCTCGTGGCCGCCGACGCGTTCAAATTTCTGCTCCTGAAGCAACCGCAGCACTTTGCTCTGCGTGGCGGGCGACATGTCGCCGACTTCATCGAGAAAAATCGTGCCGCCGTTGCACTGTTCGAATCGGCCGATATGGCGTCGATCGGCGCCGGTGAAGGCGCCCTTTTCGTGGCCGAACAGCTCGCTCTCCAGCAGCGTGTCGGTGAGCGCGGCGCAATTGACGGCCATGAAGCATGCGCCGCTGCGATGGCTGTGCTGATAAAGGGCCCGCGCGATCAGTTCCTTGCCCGAGCCGCTCTCGCCGCGAATCAGCACCGTCACGTCCTGCGCGGCGACGCGGCCGATTTGCTTGTACACCTCGAGCATTTTCGGACTGCGGCCCACCAGAACGTCGCTATCGGAGCCTTCCGATTCCGCGTCTTGCAGGCGCACCGGCGAGTTCATCAACCGGCGCGTTTCCAGCGCCCTCTCGACGAGCGTTCGCACTTGGCGCACGTCCAGCGGCTTGAGCAGGTAGTCGTACGCGCCCATCTTCATGGCCTCGATGGCCGTATCGCTGTCGTTCGTCGCGGTGATGAAGATGACGGGCAGGCGGTTGTCGATCTGGCGAATCTCGCGGGCCAATTCGATGCCGGAAATTTCGGGCAGCATGATGTCGAGCAGCAGCGCGTCGGGCTTATGCTCTCGTAGGGCGTTCATGCCCTCGGCGGCGTTTCCGGCGGTATGGATTTCGACGTCGGAATCGTGGAACGCCTTCTTGACCAACAGCAAGACGGTCCGATCATCGTCAATTACTAACAGGCTCGACATAGTTCGATGGTTTGGCGCCCGGGCGTCGGGCGTCCCAAGTTGGTGAAAAAAACTGTGTGATGGCGATCTCGCCATCTTGTGGGCAGGAAAACTGCAAAGTCCGGAAGCTGTCACTCTGAGGTATTCCGAAGAGTCTGGCCAGATTCTTCGGAGTACCTCAGAATGACGGTGCGCGCGGCACTTTGCCGTTCGCCTGGTTCTATGGGGAGCGGCGACTCATTGCTACGCATTTTATCTCAGTCCTGCCGATTTACGAGAGTAACGAGGCTTTCGCCTCTTGCTCGAGTTTCAAGGCGCCGCCGCGACTGAAACCAAACTTCGTTGTTCGGCTCAAAAAGTAGGGCGCCGAGCGAGCAGGTCGCGAAGTTGCTGCTTTCCCACGGGCTTGGTCAGGTGGTAGTCGAACCCCGCTTCCTTCGCCATCCGTTTGGCGTCTTCGTGCCCGAATCCGGTGACCGCGACCAGGTAGGTCGACGCGGTTTGCGGCGTATTCCGCAGGGCGCGGCATACCTCGTAACCGTTCAAATTACCGGACAAGGCGATATCGCACAGCACGACCTGCGGCAAAAAGTCGGCCGCCGTCGCCAGGCCTGAAGGCCCGTCCACAGCCGTGGCCACGGTGTGACCGTCCATTTGCAGCATCTTCTGCAGGGGGAGAATGGCATCTCGCCGGTCGTCGATGATGAGAACTCGCTGCTGCACGACGACGCTCGGAGCCTCGCTCGCGGGGGCGCTGCCGGGCGCCGGAACCGAGGGGAGCTTAATGGTGAAGATCGCCCCCCGGCCAAGTCCGTCGCTGTCCGCGGAGACCGAGCCGCCATGCAGGCGGATTAACCCCTTCGTGAGGGCCAGACCCAGCCCAAGGCCGCCGCGAGTGCGCTCTAAGCTGGCGTCGGCCTGGATGAACGGCTCAAAAATCCGATCGAGCGTTTCTCGCGACATCCCAATGCCGCGGTCGCTCACGGCGATCGTCGCCTCGGACCGCTCCAAATCGGCGGCCAGCTCGATCGTGATCACGTTCGGACCGTCGCTGAATTTATAGCTGTTGTGAATAATATTTGAGAACGCCTGGGCCAATCTCGCCGGATCGGCCCACGCCCACAGATCGGCGTCCGGCATATCGACGCGTAGCTGACACCGGTCGAGCGCACGGCTCTTACGATAGTCGTCGACGGTGTCGCGTAGCAGGTCGCAAAGGTTCGTATACTGGTGCCGCAGTCGCAGCTTGCCGCGGGTAATGCGGGACACGTCGAGCAGATCGTCGACGATACGCGACATGTACGACGACTGCCGCGCGATAACGGCCTGCATTTCCGCGGCTTCGTCGTCGAGCGGAAGCATGCTGAGCACCTGGGCCCCCGAGACGATGCCGGCGAGCGGATTGCGAAGCTCGTGCCCCAGCATGGCGAGGAAATCGTCTTTTCGCCGATCGGCGTCTTGCAGGGCGGCCTCGGAATTCTTGATGTCGGTGATATCGACCGAGCAGCCGACGTAACCGAGAAAGGCGCCGTCCGGCCGGAACCGGGGCGCACCGGTGGCGGCCAGCCAGCGGTATTGGCCGTCGGCGCGGCGGAAGCGGTACTGGGCGTCGATCGGTTGGCGACGCTCAAACGCCTCACGGTATTTTTCGACGTAATCGCCGTCGTCCGGATGAATAAAATTAGTCCAATTCGTTCCTTGCACGTCGGCCAGGGCGCCGCCGACGAACTGCATGAATTCCTCGTTCACATACTGGCACCCTCCGACGCCATGCACCCAGATGAGCACGGGGGCGTTATCGGCCATGTTGCGGAACCGGGCCTCGCTCTCGCGCAGCTCGTGTTCGACTTCTTTAAGCTCGCTGATGTCGAGATTGATTCCGACCCAGGCGATGATCTCATCGCGTTCGTTTTTCACCGGCACGCCGCGCGCTAGCACCGGGCGCCACTCGCCGTCGACGCTGCGGAACCGGTGCTCGACGTCCCACGAGGCGCCGGTTCTGACGCATTGATTCCATGCCGTTATCGTCTGCTCGACGTCGTCGGGATGGAGAACGTCGCTCCATCCCAGGCTGGAGCATTGCTCCTGCGTGCGTCCAACTAGCTTCAAGAAGGACTCGCTGGTGTAGATGTTCTGGCCTTCGGCGTCGCACACCCAAATGCCGTAGTCGATGGACTCGCCAATGGCGCGATACATTCGCTCGCTATTGCGAAGCGCGGACTCCGCTTCCTTGCGAGCGGTGATATCGGCGATGGTGCCGATGTAGCCCATGAGGCTCCCTGTCGCGTCGCGCAGCGGCACCGCGTTTCCCTGCAGCCAGGTAACGACGCCGTCGGGCCGCAGGAAGCGAAACTCCGCAGCCGACGCCGCTCCATTCGCGATGGACGCTTGCCAGTCTTGCATTACGCGATCGTAATCGTCGGGATGAATCGCGGTGGTCCATCCGTCGCCGTGCGCCTGGTCTCTCGTTAGGCCCGCCATGGCGCACCAATGCTCGTTGACGAAGACGTTGCCGCCGCGGACGTCGGACCGAAAAATACCCACCGGCGCGTGGTCGGCCAGCGTGCGAAACCGCTCCTCGCTCTCGCGCAACGCGATTTCGCTCTGCTTTCGCTCGGTGATGTCCAGCGTGGCGCCGAGCATTCGCACCGCCCGGCCGCCCTCGCGGATGACCGACGCATTGCTGAACAGCCAGACGAAGCCTCCGTCGGGACGAAGGGCTCGAAACTCGATTTCTAGCGGGGCGTCGTTTTCGAGAGCGTGCAGAATCGATCGCTGCACATCGGCTCGGTCGTCGCCGTGAACGAGCGACTCGAACCCCTCGAAGTCGCCCAGCTCCTGCGGGTGAATGCCGAGGATATTTTGCAGCGATTCCGACCACGAGACGCGGTTGCCGTCGACGTCCCAGGCCCAGACGCCGACCTTGCCCGCCTGCGTGGCGAGCAGTAGCCGGCGCTCGCTCTCGCGCAACGCTTGCTGCGCCTGCTTTCGCTCGGTAACGTCGACCGAGACGCCGCACACGCCGGCGACTTCCCCATCGGCGCTGCGCAACGGGAATTTAACGGAAAGAAAGAATCGATCGCCGGCCGGCGTTGGCACCAGTTCTTCAACCTCAAGCGACTGGCCCGACGAGATCACCTGCAGATCGCCCTGCCGAAGACGCTCCGCCGCGGCGGCGGGAAGAAGTTCGTGGTCGGTTAGTCCGGCGGCGCCGTCCGTGCGGCCCAACGCTTGCGACGCCAGCGGATTGCACAAGGTGTAGCGGCCTTCGAGATCCTTAATGTAAACCGCCACCGGAGCGTTCATCATGATCGCGCGAAATTGCTCTTCGCTATCACGCAGCGCGGACTCGACGTTCTCGCGCTGGGCGAATTGTTTCTTCACCCGGTCTAATTGCGTCTCGGCTTCGAGCCGAAGCGCTCGTTCGCGGTTGAGGGCTTCCCGACACCGGTTGCTTCGTGAGAGTTGGGCCGCCACGCGCGCACGAAGCTCGCTGGCGATCGTGGGCGTTAGAAGATACTCGTCGGCGCAGGCGTCGAGTCCGGCTAGCTCCGATTCGCCGATCCGCGCGGACAGCATGATGACGGGAACTTCCGAGGTACGCTCGTGCTTGCGGAGGGCGCGGATCAGCGCGCCACCGTCGAGCGTCGGCAACTCGACTCCCGTCAGCACGAGATCGGGGGGGTGCTCTAGGGCGGCTTGTAGCGCGGCTTTCCCGTCGGCGAACGCAGTTACATGAAATCCGTCGCCGAGCGAACGCCTAACGTGCTCTCGCGCGTCGGCGTCGGCCTCGGCCAGCAGGATATGAGGGACTTCGCCGTTCAGAACGAGTGGGGGCGCATTGTCGAGCTGCGCTTCCGTCAGTTGGGTGAGCCGAGGAAGACTTCGGCACGGAGACGCCGACATGTCGTTTCAGATAACGAAATTATCGTATTTCTCGGCGACAACCGCAATCGGGCACTGCACGGGCGACCATCCGGCCCACATTGCGGCGTATGCGGCGGCGGCGAATCACCTATCGACGGGCACGTCGGCGGATTCCGCGTGGAGCTCGACTCGCTCGGCGTCGGTGTCATCCAGTATCGACTGAGCCTCGGCGAGTCTTAGCGGGTCGCCGTCCGCGACTAGAACCAGCGTCTTGCCGCTTTGCAACTCGCGTTCGTACTGGCGGACGTGATTTTCTTCAACGCCCCAGCCACCCATAGCGCCGACGAGACCACCGACCAATCCGCCAGTAATTCCGCTGGCCATCGCTCCGACGAACAAGACGGGGCCTAAGCCGGGAACGATCAGCAAGGCCGAACTGGCCAAGAGCCCGATCGTGGCGCCAGCGGCTGCGCCGATGGCCGCGGTCTTCTCCATCTGGTCGCCGTGATCGACCAGACTCGAGGCGTCCAGTTCGCTTTCATCGCCGCGAGTGATGAGTGAGACGTGTACGTCAAATCCGGCTCCGTCGAGGCGGGCGACCGCCTGCTTCGCGATTTCTGCGGTAGAAAAAACTGCTACTACGGCGTCTCGGTGGGCGTCTCGGTGCATGTTTAGGTCCTCTTGGTGAAAGCCGGCGAGCGCAGCAACCCCGATGTCGCCGACGGAACGGGTAGGAGCGATCCGAGCATATGCCGTGCCGTAGGTCGCCGTACCGCCTGGTTCAGCCGTACCGCCTGGTTCAAGGGATAAAACGCCGCCCCAAAAGCAACGACTCGCGCTGTGGTCCTGGATTGACCGGCGCGGTCGGTCCGTGCGCAACCGAATCGTCGTAAGCGGCGATTGCTCGATGACCAACGCGGCGATTTGCGGGCAGCATGAAGCGGAGCACCGCAATTTGCCCTTTAAGGGATTGTTGAGAATCGCGGCACATGCGTTGCACGCCTAAGGGAGATCGCACTTGGAGATCGCACTTAATGCGGCCGTCATGCGGTCGTCGCTAACTCTTAACGGCGACGCTGTGACTTCTCGTAGATCACGACTGGGACGAACGTGGCTCATTGCGAAGGCTTCGGGATGTTGTCGAGGTCGGTTCCCGGCGACCTGCTCACAAAGGAGGAAGATGTTTTTGATTCGATTCGGATGATTGAAAGGACACCGTTCACTAACGCGGCGGCCAATTTCGTGGACGCCGCCTAACTTAAATTACTAGGGAGAGATTGTGATGAAATTTTGTATTGCTTCGGCGTTAGTTTTGGCGGTCGCCTGTGCAGGCCAAAGCTTTGCCCAGTCGGCGACGGACGCCACGCAGGAACGTCCAGCCGGCGCCAATTCCCAACAAGCTGGACAGTCAAATCAGCAGGGGCAGGCCGGTCGACCCGGCAATTTGGACAAACACATCGCCGCGTGTGCGTTGTTGTCGAACCAAGAAGAAGTGGCGCTGGCCAAATTGGGCGTTGAGAAGGCGGACCACGAGGACGTGAAGAAGTTCGCCGAGATGCTGATCGAGCATCACCAGCAAGCGATCTCGAAGATTGAGAAGGCGGCGCCCCAGCTTGCTAGCATGAATCTTATGCTCCGCAATGCGGACGGCGATTCCCAGCCGGCCGCCAACGATCAGCAAGCTGTCGCGATGGACCCGCAACTGATGATGGCGCGGCAGATCAAGGAAGAGTGCTTGGCGATGACCCGCAAAGCATTGAACGAAAAGGAAGGCGCCGATTTTGACAAAGCGTTCCTGGGTCAACAATGCATGGCCCACATGGGCATGCTTGCCGGGATCAAGGGTTCGGAGCCGTTTGCTTCGCAACAGATGAAGCCGCTGCTGAACGAGTGCATGAAGACGACCGAGCAGCACTTGACCAAAGCCAAAGAGCTGATGGAAAAAGTGAAGGACAAGGACGCCCCGCGGCAGGCGCGCGCTGGTGAGTAGTCTTTCGCCTTCAACGGCTTTTGACCTAAATGACAATCGCCCGGCGAAGCACGTTGCTCCGCCGGGCGACTTTATTTGTTCGCTGAAGCGAATCGAGCGCGATTAGGGCGTCGTTTGCGATTAGCGCGTCGTTTTGGACTGCCAAACGGCAAGGATCGGTTCGCGCTGGGCGGTAATACGAAAGAGCAGATCGGTGCAACGCAGCCGGCTGGCTTCGACGCGTCTGCTACGCTCGCTAGACGACCAATGGCGCTGTACGTCGGTAGCTCGTTGACGGATATTTTCACGACTCATGATTGCCTCCACTTGCTGGCGAAATTGATTCTGCGCCTTACAAGACGCAAACGCTATGCCCATCGGGCGCGATCGGCTAGCAATCGCAACGACGGCCGCTAGCTGCCAAGGCGTGCATTAGAAAGCGAAAAAAGCGATCAATTTGATCGTGCCGCGGCCCGATTTGGGACGGCGCGGTACGCTGGTTTCCAAATCCATGGCAGCACGCCCGCTCGCTTCGCCCAGGCTTCCCACTGGGCGACCATCGCGGCGACGCGCTCCGGTTGCTCGGCGGCCAGGTCGGTCGCCTCCGTGCGGTCGGCGACCATGTCGTACAGTTCCCAGCGTCCCGCGGGACCCTTGGCGACCAGCTTCCAACGGCCGTCGCGCACGGCGCGGTTGCCTTCGTGCTCGAAGAAGATCGGCTCCTTACGCTCGAGCGGTTTCCCGGCGAACGCGGGCCGCAGGCTCACGCCTTCCACCGGGTGAATTGATTCGCCGTCCACCTCCGAGAAATACGAGGCGCCGGTAAGGTCCAGGCACGTCGCCATTACGTCGATCAAGTGACCCGGCTCGTGGCGGAGCTCGCCGCGGGCCGCAATGCCCGCCGGCCAGTGGGCGATGAGCGGCGTGCTGATTCCCCCCTCGTGAACCCAATGCTTGAACTCCCGAAACGGCGTATTGCTCACATTCGCCCAACCGCGACCGTATCCCGCGAAGGTATCCGCTGGGCCCGGCATCACGCCGATACCCTGGCGTATGGGGTAGCCGTCGCGAGTTTGCGCCGGAACGATTTCCGGTTGCAGGTAATCCGCGGCGAGCGGCGGCAGCGTTGGCCCCTCGGCCCGCGGCTTCACATCTTCGTCGCCGCGGCGGCCCATCAACTCCGCGCAGCCGCCGTTGTCTTGCAGATAGAGGACGAGCGTTTGATCGAGCATGTCGTGGTCTTTGAGCGATGCGACGATCTTGCCGACGCCCTGGTCCATCGAGTCGACCATTGCCGCGTAGACTTCCATGCAACGCTGTTCGTACTTCACGTCCTCGACGTCTTCCCAAGATTCCGCCTGCGGCGACATGGGCCACGCTGCGTCGATCACGCCTAGCTTTTTGGCCTTGGCGAACCGTGCGGCGCGGATCGCGCCGTAGCCGGCGTCGTAGCGGCCGCGGTACTTCGCAATGTCGGCGTCATTCGCATGCAGCGGCCAGTGGGCGGCCGTGTAAGCGACGTACATGAAGAACGGCTGCTCGTTGTGCTCACTGGCATGGTCGTCGATAAAGCGGACCGCGTGGTCACTGATCGCGTCGGTGTAGTAGTACGGCTCCTTGGGCCGATACTCCGGGTCGGCCAGCGCCGAGATCACCTTGTTGTCGCGCGTGAGCGACGGCGGATCGTAATAGCTGCCGCCGCCTTTGATCGTGCCGTAGAAGCGGTCGAACCCGCGTTGCAGCGGCCAATTGTTCTGGCGATGCGGACGAGCATCGTTCACGAAGGGCGTGAGGTGCCATTTACCGGCCATGTAGGTGCGGTATCCGGCGGGGCGGACGGCTTCGGCGATGGTGACGCAGCGGCGGTTCAGGTCGCCGGCGTAGTTAGGCTGATCCAGGCGCGGCTTGTCCCCGGTCATGTGCCCCATGCCGGCCTGATGCGGATAAAGCCCCGTCAGCAGGGCGGCGCGCGTGGGGCAGCAGCGGGCCGTGTTATAGAACTGCGTGAACCGCAGCCCGCCGGCGGCCAGGGCGTCGAGGTTCGGCGTGTCGATCTCGCCGCCGTAGCAGCCGACGTCGCTGAAGCCCATGTCGTCGGTGAGGATGACGACGATATTGGGCCGCGTCGCCTCGGCGGCGTGGAGCGGCCCGTTCGGGCACGCCAGAAGTGCCATCGCCAAACAAATACGAAACTTCGACATCGACATCGCAGGCTCCGTTGAAGAGAGTTCATCCCTCAACTATTCTTGGCGAAGTCTTGATCGGATGCAACCATTGCAACTTCTGCGACGTCGCGGGCAGGTTTCGGCGTGAGTTGCGGCTCCCAAAAGGAATGCTGCCCGTTACAATGGTAGGTCCAGACAAGCGATTTATTCTGCCATCTTGGAGCCCGCCATGAGCAAGCCGCCTCGCGTCTCCCGCCGCAAATTCATCAAGCATGCCGCCGCTGCCAGTTCGGCCCTCGCCCTGCCGATGTATGTGCCGGCGCGGGTGCTTGGGCGCGAAGACGCAAGCGGGGCGAATGAGGAGATTCTCATCGGGTTCATCGGCACGGGCGGCCGCGCGCGGCAGTTGATGGACCAGATTCCCGAGGGGGGCCGCATCGTCGCGATCGCCGATTGCTACCAGCAGCGGATGGCCGAGACGCTCGATCAGAAGAAGAAGCCGTGGAATACCTATCAAGATTACCGCCAGATGTTCGATAAGGAGCAGCTCGACGCGGTGGTGGTCGCCACACCCGACCATGGGCGTACCCTGCCCTGCATGCGGGCGATGCAAGCCGGGCTGGACGTGTACGCGGAGAAGCCGCTCACCGCATACGTACGCGAAGGGCGCGTGCTGGCGGATGCGGCTCGCAAGCTGGGGCGCGTGTTTCAGGTCGGCTCGCAACAGCGCTCGATGGAGCTGAACGATTTCGCTTGTCGATTCGTCCGCGAGGGGAAGCTCGGCAAGCTCAAAAAGGTGCTTGCCGTGAACTACGTCGGTCCGCGGCAGATGGAAACCTTGCCGGAAGAGCCGACGCCCGAGGGCGACGATTGGAACACTTGGATTGGTCCGGCGCCGGTGCGGCCGTTCAACGGCCAGTTGCAATTCGGTTGGATGCAGTGGCGCGACTACTCCGGCGGCGAGATGACCAACTGGGGCGCTCACGGCGTCGATCAAATCCAGTGCGCGCTGGGTAAGAGCCTGACCGGCCCGGTGGAGCTGTGGCCCGTGACACCTGGCCCCAATGGCAAGGTGTCGATGAAATATGACGACGGCGTCGAGGTTCACTTTGAACTGGAAGCGAGCGGCCCTGTGGGCGGCGGCATTTTCGTCGGCAGCGATTGCAAGATGGAGATCAACCGCAACAAGTTCGCCACCAACCCGCCCGACTTCGTCAAGGACGCGCCGGAGCCGGCCGTGCAGGACAAGTGGGAAGGGGACGGCTGGATTGCCCGGCCGCACATTCAAAACTGGCTCGATTGCATCAAGACGCGCGAGCTGCCCATTGCCGACGTGGAGATTGGCCACCGGTCGATCAGCGTTTGCCACCTGGTGAACATTACGCGGGAAGTGGGCAGAAAGCTGAAGTGGGATCCGGTGCAGGAGACGTTCCCCGACGACGCCGAGGCGAGCGAGCTGCTCGATCGGCCGCGGCGCGAGGGATTTGAACTGCCCGAGGTTTGAGAACGCACATTAAGTCAATGCGGCGGAAGACTAATCTCCGCTAATCGAATCTAACTTTACTCGGCGGATCATATTTAGTAGGCGGCATTTTTTCTCTTTGCGTCCTTTGCGACCTTTTGTTCGATAACTTGATTTTGAACAGAACGTCGCAAAGGACGCAAAGAAGAAGAACGGGGGCATTCATGCGAGTGAGGTTTCTCGTTGGCGTCGCGATGGCGGTCGTTTGCGGGCTTGCAACTCGCGGCGGGGCTGCCGAGCGGCCGAATATTGTTTTTATTTTGGCCGATGACTTGGGATACGGCGACCTGGGCTGCTATGGCCAGAAGAATTTCGCGACGCCGAACATCGACCGCATGGCGGCTGAAGGATTGCGGTTCACCCAGCACTATGCCGGCAGCACGGTGTGTGCGCCGTCGCGGGCGTGCCTCATGACGGGTCTGCACACGGGGCACGGCTGGCAGCGAGCCAACGGCGCCGTGGGCCTGCGGGTCGATCCGCAAGATGCGACCATCGCACGGCTGCTTAACTTGGCAGGCTACCGCACGGCGCTAATCGGCAAGAGCCCGTTCATTGGCGATGACCAAGGCCGCCGCCCGAACGCTAAAGGGTTCGATCATTTCTTCGGCTACGCCAGCCATACGGCCGCGCATCGCTATTACCCTAAGTGGCTTTGGCGGAACGGCGAGAAAGTCCATTACGAAGGCAATCGGGGTGTCGATGGGGCGAATTACTCGTCCGATCTGTTCGTGGAAGACGCTCTCGACTGGCTGGACGATCACGCCGACGAGCCGTTCTTTTTGCATCTCACGCTGCAACAGCCGCATGCGGACTTGAACGTGCCGGCGAAGTGGAAGGAAACCTTCCTCGGTAAGTTCGACGAGAAGCCGTTTGCGGGCGACCGCTATCGAGCAGAGCCGAACCCGAAGGCGACGTTCGCGGGCATGGTTACGCACCTGGACGACGCCGTGGGGCAAGTGCTGGCGAAGCTGCGATCACTGGGCGTCGCGGAGAACACGCTAGTGCTGTTCAGCAGCGATAACGGCGCGATGAACGAGGGGGGCTGGGACCGCGACTTCTTCAACTCCAGCGGCCCGTTGCGCGGGGGAAAGCGCGACCTGTACGAAGGCGGCGTTCGCGTGCCGCTGATCGCCTGGTGGCCAAGTTTCATCAAGCCCGGCGGTACGACCGATCACATTTCCGCGTTCTGGGACTTCCTGCCAACCGCATGCGGCTTAGCGGGCGTCGATGCGCCGAAGGACACCGACGGCATCTCCTATTTGCCGACGCTTCTAGGTGAAGGCGAGCAGCGGCCGCACGACTATGTCTATTGGGAATTTTACGAGCAAGGCGGCAAGCAAGCCGTTCGGCAAGGAAAATGGAAGGCGGTGCGGCTCGATGTGGAGATGCAGCCCGATCGGCCATTGGAGCTTTACGACCTGTCGAACGACATCGGCGAGGCGCACGACGTGGCGGCCAAGCATCCCGAGGTCGTCGCCCGACTGCGGCAGCTTATGCGCGACGCACATGTTGATAGCAAGCGATTTCAAATTGCCGGGGAATAGGTTTCGCCTTCCGCGCGGAAGGCGGCGTCAATCCTTCCGCTGGCGAGGCTGCCGTCGCGGCGGTATTATCGGGGCGTTCTCGTGTCCGCCCTTTCACTCCATGAATCACCTGCTCGATGAAGCCTCGACTCACTGAAAAACTGAACGCACTCCGCGGCGATCTGAATTGCGGCGAGTTTATTCTCGCCGACGCCAAGGACGCTGATATGGCGTGGGGGGCGACCAGCCCGGGCCAAGACTATCCGCTCGATCCGCTGCTGCAAGGACCGCGACCATACCGCTCTATGGTCGACTTTCGCGAGCAGATTCGCGAGATCGTTCGCCAGGGAGCCGTCGACATTATGCTGGCGTCGGTGTCGACGATGAGCCTTCTCGCCCACCGCGAGCGGCTGTTTGAAGGCAGCGACGTGACGCCGGCAGTTCGGGCGAACGACGCGACCGACGTGTGGTTGCCGCGGGGCAGCCACTATCGAGATTCGCCGTCGCTGCCGTTTGCCACCTGTTACATCGAGGAGGCGCAGTACGGCAGCGTCACCGCTCCGGCCACAGGCGCTCCGGCGGTGAACCTCGGCCTCTACTCGGCCACGTTCAACAACCGACTCGAAAGCGACATGGCTACGCTCGATGCGTTTCGCGAGTTCCGCGAGTACGCCGAGCGCTGCGGCTTTCACTACTTCCTCGAAGTGTTCGCGCCGAATCTCAAAGACGCCGTAGCCGACGACCAAGTCGGCAGTTTTGTGAACGACCACATTTGTCGGATGCTCGCCGGCGTACCGCTAAACGGGCGGCCCGAGTTTCTCAAGATTCCGTTCTTCGGCCCCGAATCGCTCGAAGAGCTGGTGAACTACGACCCCGGCACGATCGTCGGCGTCTTGGGCGGCAGCAGCGGGACCAGTTTTGACGCGTTCGCGCTGCTGGCCGAAGCGAAGAAGCATGGCGCCCGCGTGGCGCTGTTTGGCCGCAAGATTAAAGATGCCGAGCATCCGCTGTCGTTCGTCGCGCTGCTGCGACGAGTCGCCGACGGCGAGTTGGCGGCAGAAGAAGCCGTTCGCGCGTACCACGACGAGTTGCAGAAGCTGAACATTCCGCCGCGGCGGGCGCTCGAGGACGATTTGGAACTGACGGCGACTGAACTAAGTTATGCCCGATAGAGTTGCGTGCGCGACGCGAGCCCGCTGCGCTAGCAAGGGCGTGCGTCAACGCCACAACATGGCACGCCCTTGCTAGCGCTTCGGGCTCAGGCGATTAATTCCCGCACCACGCGCCCATGCACGTCTGTCAGCCGGAAGTCGCGGCCGGCGTGGCGGTAGGTGAGCTTTTCGTGGTCGAAGCCCAGCAGGTGCAGGATGGTCGCGTGCAGGTCGTGCGGATGCACGCGGTTCTCGACCGCTTTGAAGCCGAATTCGTCGGTCGCCCCGTGGACGTAGCCGCCGCGGACCCCGCCGCCGGCCATCCACATGCTGAAGCCGTGGTGGTTGTGGTCGCGGCCGTTCATCTTGCCGGCGTTGGCGCCGGGCGTGGGCAGTTCCACCGCCGGCGTGCGGCCGAATTCGCCGCCCCAGATGACGAGCGTTTCATCGAGCAGGCCGCGCTGCTTGAGGTCCACGAGCAACGCGCCGATCGCCTGATCGCACTCGCCGGCCAGCTTTCGGCAAAGCACTTCATTGTCGTCGTGCGTGTCCCACGGCTGGCCGGCGCCGTGCCACACCTGCACGAATCGCACGCCGCGTTCCACCAGGCGGCGGGCGATGAGGATTTGCCGCGCCTGCGGGCCGGCGCCGTACAGGTCGCGAATGTGCTGCGGCTCGCGGGACACGTCGAATGCCTCGGCGGCCTCGGTTTGCATGCGGAAGCCCAGCTCGAACGACTGGATGCGAGCCTCCAGCGCCGCGTCGTCCTGCCGCGACTGTTGGTGCCGCAGGTTGAGCTTCGCCAACAGGTTGAGCTGCTCGCGCTGCCGGGGGATGGGAATGCTGTCGTTGCGGATGTTCTCGATGAGCCGTTCGACCGCCGAGTGCTGCGTGTCGAGATACGCCCCTTCGAAGACGCCGGGCAGGAAGCCCGACTGCCAGTTTTGCGTCTCCTGAATCGGATATCCGCCCGGGCACATCGAGACGAAGGCCGGCAAATTCTGATTCTCGGCGCCCAGCCCGTAGCAAGTCCACGAGCCGAGACTCGGGCGGATTTGGCGGGCGTCGCCGCAATTCATGAGCAGCAGCGACGGCTCGTGGTTCGGCACGTCGGCGTGCATCGAACGGATGACCGCGACGTCGTCGATCGACCGGGCCGTCTTGGCGAAGAGCTCGCTGACTTCGATGCCGCTCTGGCCGTGCTTGTGAAACTTGAACGGCGAAGGGAGCGACGCGCCGGTCTTCCGTTCCGTGGCGAGATTCTCGATCGGCAGCGGCTGACCGGCGTACCTTGCCAGCGCCGGCTTCGGATCGAACGTATCGACGTGCGAGGGCCCGCCGTTCATGAACAAGTGGATGACGTGCTTGGCCTTCGCCGGGAAGTGCGGGGCCTTGGGCAGCAGCGGATTGCTGATTTCGCCGGCCAAGCCTGCCGACGGCGCGAGCATGCTGCCCAGGGCCATCGCGCCGAACCCCATGCCGCACCGCTGGAGCAACTCGCGACGGTTTAGGGCAAGATGTTCAAACTGAGGGGTATGTGCCATCTCGTTCTCGAATTGACGGTGGTTTTTAGCACGCAAAGGCGCTAAGTCGCAAAGGAACGCAAAGAATACCATCAACCAAAATCAATGAGGGAACACTAACAGCGCTCATCCTCACCAATCTTGTTTAGTGCAGATTAGTGGAAATTAGCATTCCCAAGTCCTGTCTTCTTTGCGCGTTTCTTTGCGACTTTGCGAGAGATCTTAACACGCTAACTATTAGTTTAGTCGACGAACATAAACTCGTTGCACATCAATAGCACCTGCGCGAGCTGGCCCCAGCGATCGAGCGACGGCGGCGCGGGCGGTTTCGGGCCGTCGATGCCGTCGTGGGAGTTCCAGCTTTCTACGGCGCCCCCTTCACGCTCCAGGCGTAGCGTCGTTCGCCAGGTGAACGCGTCGAACGAATAATCGCCTTGGCAATCGACGATGAAGTCGACCGTATCGCCGGGGGAGACTGGCGCCGCGTCGACGGGCGTCGGAGCCACGCCATGCGCGGCGGGCCACTCGCCGAGGCGCCCGCGAGCGCTGGAGACGATTCGTCCGACGACGCCGTTGCCTTCCGGCGCCGGATGGTTCAAATCGCCTTGAATGTGAAGCACGCCGGCGGCGGGGGCGGTCCAACGGCGGATGACTTGGTGGGCGCCGTCGCCCGGGTGGCCGCCTTCGAGGTTCAGCAGGACGTACCCTAACTGCGGGTCGGGCAGCACCTCGGCGGTTTGCCAAACGTTGCTCACGAAGTGAGCGAACGGATGGAACTCGACGCGGTCGGACAACGGATCGTACGCGCCCCACCCGTACTGCCAGCGCGGCATGGCCGATAGTCGCGCCGCCTCGTCGCTCGACTGCCCCGAAGCCAGGTAGACGGACGCCTCGGCAAGCTCCGCTTCACTCGGACCGCGACCCAGCACGAACTGGTACAGCGATGCGATGCGCTGAGCGTCGCTGGGCGCGGCGCCGTCCGACTTCGTCGCCGCGGTTCGCGTCGCCAGTTGCCGCGATTGCTCCAGGGCGAACGGGCTGTTCAAGAGGAACAACGCCTGATGCGGCGACGCCGTCTGCGGTCGCGACGCCGAAGGCGTGTTGGGGTTCGCAAAATCGAACGTGCGGAAGAACGCCGGTAAATTCTGCCGCTCGATGAACCCGTACACGGCCCGCCGCGGCGGATACGGCGGCTCGGTGAGTTGAATCGACGGGCCGCCCATCGTCTCATCGAGTCGCCCGGCGGCGACGAGCAGGCTATCGCGAACGGCTTCGAGATCGAGCCGCCGACGATTCATGCGAGCCAGCAGCGCGTTTTCGGGGTCCGCCTCGCGGCAATCGTCGCGCGGACCGCTGGCCTGCCGGTAGGCGCTCGAAAGCACCATGCGGCGAATGAATCGCTTGGTCGACCAGCCGTCGTCCATGAACGTGCAGGCGAGCCAATCGAGCAGCTCGGGGTGACTGGGCGCGTCGCCGCGAACGCCGAAATCGCTCGGCGTGGTCACCAGTCCGCGGCCGAACAGCTTCGACCACACTCGATTGGCCCACACGCGGGCCGTGAGCGGATTGTCGCGGCTGGCGATGGCCTGGGCCAATTCTAGCCGTCCGCTTCCGGTTTTGAACGGTTGCGGCTCGCCCTCGTTCAGGCACGAGAGGAAGTGCCGCGGCACCTGCGCGCCCAAGGCGCCGGCGTTGCCGCGTAGAAAGATGTGCGGCTCGACCGGCGTCGGAGCGTCGACCAGCGTCGCCGGGCCATCGTCGCGCGGCGTTTCGGTCGAACTGGCCAGCACGCCGTAGAGCGAATAGTAGTCGGCCGTGGGAATGGCGTCGTACTTGTGATCGTGACATCGTGCGCACGCGACGGTCAGCCCCATGAGGCCGCGCGTCATGAGGTCGATGCGGTCGTCGTTGATCTCCGGCGGCGAATTGAGGAACCGCCGGCCGAGCGTCAAGAAACCCGACGCAGGGGCGTGCGATGGATCGCCCGTTTGATCCGCCGCAATCTGCGCGACGATGAACTTATCGAACGACATATCGCCATTGAAGGCGGCAATCACCCAATCGCGGTATTTGTACGCCGTGGGGTAATTGCGATCTTCTTCGAAGACATATCCCTTAGTGTCGGCGTAGCGCGCCACGTCGAGCCAGGTGCGGCCCCACCGCTCGCCGAACCGCGGCGAGCTGAGGAGCCGATCGACGGCTTGCTCGTAATCGGCGTTGCTGAAGTTGGCTTCGAACTGCGCGAGCTCTTCGGCTGTGGGTGGTAGGCCGGTAAGATCGTAGGAAAGTCTCCGCAGCAGCGTACGGGGGTCGGCCTCGCCGGAGGGCGCTAGCCCGGCCGCTTCCAGCCGCGCCAGCACGAACGAGTCGATCACCGTGCGAACCCACGACCGCGATTGGACGGAGGGCGCCGCGGGCTTGTGCGGCGCCTTCAGCGACCAATGGTCGCGGGGATTTTTCTTCGGGGCGGCTTCACCGACAACGGCATTGCCGACAACGCCACCGCCGGCGGCGTCTTCAGTTCGCGGGTCGGGCGCGCCCATCGCCACCCACTGCTCGAAGTCGGCGATCACCACGTCGGGCAGCTTGCCCTTGGGCGGCATCTCGTACGACTGGTATCGCAGGGCCGAAATCAGCGAGCTGTCCGCCGGCTTGCCGGGTTCGACGACTGGCCCCGACTGACCGCCCTGGCGAAGTTCGGCCGCCGCGTCTAGCCGCAGTTCGCCTTGCAGGATCGAGGCGCGAGCGGAATGGCACTCGTAGCAGTGCTCTGCCAACACGGGACGAATGCGGCTTTCGAAGAACTCGGCCGCCTCGGGGGCAATCGCCGGCAGGTCGGCGGCGTGGACCAACTGGGCTGGGCCTCCAATCGCGGTCAGGGCCATCAGAACGCCCGCCGCAATGCTCGGTAGAAGCCGCATCGCAACCTGCATGTCGTGGTTCTCGCGGTTCGAATGGACGACCCGTACGCCCTGCGGGCGAGTAGGCATTATATCCCGAGGCAACGTCGCAGTAACCCGGATTGGCGATCCGGTTGCGATACCATCCGCCTATTCGCTCGGTGAAACTGACCGGCAGCACTACTGGTCATTGTCCGAGATTCGCCGCTCATTGTCCGAGATTCGCCGCGGTAGGCAGCAGTTTTCTGAAAATTTTTCCGGCGCGATATTTGCGAGGACGCCGATCGGTTACTTGACGTGACGAACGCTGAACGAGCCCGCGAGTCATGTTGACTAATCCTTGACCTGTGTCTAGAAGTAGAGGGCGTGGCCAATCATCGCTCGGCGATGCGATTGAGGTTCCTTACGTCTAAAAAGCGCATGTCCGCTTCCACCTTTACATCCGTTCGCGAGAACAGCCTCCTGGAAATATCCAGGATCGGGCGATTCGCGTGCCGATTTCTTGTGATGGCGGCCGCGCTCCTATGTTATGGCGCTGTTCCTAGCGCCGCCGGGCAGACCGAGCACGAGGCGCAAATTCAGGAAGCGGCTGCCAACACAGGCGCCACGACCGACTTGCGTACCAAGCTTCGCGGGTCCGCCCATCGCCGCGCCGGCGTCACCATGGTTGCATCGGCGACGCGGATGCCCTGCCGTCGCACGGCTTTGCACGCGACCGCCATGCACCTTGGGCCCCAGCTCTCTCTGGGACTCGCGGTTCCCTTGCGCCGTTGAGCGCGAAAGTGCGCGCCGGCTGCGTTTCCATCATTGGCAGATGCAGCGCCGGCATCTCCGCGTCGTAGCTTCTCGCACACTTTCTTACGGTAATTGCAGTCTCGATCCCGTCGTTCGGAGGGGTTGAAGTTGCCTCCCCGCGATCACCAGTAGCGGCGCTCGGTAGCAGCGCCGCGTTCGTCGAGGACCAAGCCATGCAAAAACTTGTCGACGGCATTCACAAGTTCCAAAAAGACGTCTTCTGCTCGCAGGAGCGATTCTTTCAGCGACTCGTGAACGGGCAGAAACCGCTGGCCCTGTTCATCACTTGTTCCGACTCGCGGATCGATCCCAATATGCTCACCCAGACCAAGCCGGGCGAACTGTTCATCATGCGGAACGCGGGTAACATCGTTCCGCCGTACGGATCGGCTAGCAGCGGCGAAGCGGCGACCATCGAATACGCCGTCGGCGTGTTGGGAGTGGAAGACATCGTCATCTGCGGCCATTCGCATTGCGGGGCGATGAACGCGTTGTTGAACCCCGGTGAGACCGAGCGCCTGCCAGCCGTCCGGCAATGGCTGGGTCATGCCGACGCGACGTCGCGCATCATCTCGGAAAACTATTCGCACCTGGGCGAAGGGCCAGTCCGGCTGGCGGCGACGATCGAGGAAAATGTGCTCGTGCAGCTCGAAAACCTACGCACGCACCCGACCGTGCTGGCCGCGATAGGGCGAAAGCGCATGGCGCTCCACGGGTGGGTCTACAAATTCGAGTCGGGGCAGGTGTTCGTCTACGATGCGGAACAGGAGCAGTTCGAATCGGTGGGACATCCCAGCCTGCAAGCTCATGCGTTGACGGCGGAGCTGCGCGCGATTTAATTGTAGCCGGGGTCTGCGACCCCGGCGGCCTCGGGTGAATACCGGCCTCATAGAGGCCGGCTACAGGTTTTCCGATGACGATCACCAGATACTTTAAGCAAGACCTGCTCGCCTCGATCGTCGTCTTTTTCGTCGCGTTGCCGCTGTGCATGGGCGTCGCGCTGGCCTCGGGCGCCCCTGTGGCCGCGGGACTGATCACGGGCATCGTCGGCGGACTTGTCGCAGGCTCGCTAGCGGGGTGTCCGCTGCAAGTGAGCGGCCCTGCGGCGGGGCTGACGGTGATCGTCTACGAAGTCATCCAGCGTCTGGGCCTGGAGATGCTCGGCCTGGTCGTGCTGCTGGCCGGCATTCTGCAAATCGCCGCCGGCGCCCTGCGGCTGGGCCCGTGGTTCCGCGCCGTTTCGCCAGCGGTGATTCACGGCATGCTCGCGGGCATTGGCGTGCTGATTTTCGCCGGCCAATTTCATGTAATGGTCGACGACGAGCCGCGCGGCAGCGGGCTGGAGAACCTCGTCACGATTCCGCAGGCCCTGTACAAGGGCGTCGGCATCCCGCGAATTTCGGGCAAACAGGAGCGCGCGTTTCGCACGCACGCCCTGCAGGCGACGGGCGACTTGCATCACGACCAGATTAATCTCCGCACGCACATCGCCGAGCTGATTCCTTACCACAACATCGACCACGAAGCGCTCGACCGCATCGTCGAGCCGCGGCTTCACGACTTGGTGGAAGAGCAAGCGAGAATTTCCGAGGCGCTCGACGATCTAGCGGACGACCTGGAGGAAGTCGAAGAAGAATCCGCAGGCGCCATTCACTTGAATCGCGCCAAGGCCGCGCTTGCCGAGGCCGTTAAGCGCAGCCGCAACGCCGAAGCTGCGCTCGACTCGGGCAAGGCGGTCGATGCCGTCCGCACGCAGGACGAGTCGGTCGCCGCGCTCGACGTGGCCGCCTCGCGACTGAAGAACCATCGCCTGGCGGCAAGTTTGGGCATTCTCACCATTGCGGTGATCGTACTGTGGTTGAAGTTCGCGCCGCACAGGCTGCGGCTGGTTCCGGGCCCGCTCTTAGCCATCGTCGCCGCCACGCTGGTCGCGGCGTACTTTTTGCTGCCGGTACTGTATGTCGAGATTCCCGCCAATCTGGCCGACGACATTCACTTTCCGACCTGGAGCCTCATCCAAAGCACTCCGTGGAGCGACCTGCTGGCGACGGCGCTGTTGATCGCCGTCGTCGCCAGCGCCGAGACGCTGCTGTGCGCCACCGCGGTCGACCAGCTCTCGCAAGGCTCGCGCACCAACTACGATCGCGAGCTCGCCGCGCAGGGCGTCGGCAACATGTTGTGCGGCCTGCTGGGGGCGCTGCCCATGACCGGCGTCATTGTTCGCAGCTCGGCGAACGTGCAGGCCGGCGCCAAGACGCGGCTTTCATCCATCCTCCACGGGGTGTGGATTTTGGTGTTCGTCGTCGTGCTGGCCGGGCTGCTGCAGATGATTCCCACCGCCAGCCTCGCGGCCGTGTTGGTGTATACCGGCTACAAACTGGTGAACTTCAAGGAGATTAAGAAGCTTCGGCAGGCAGGCTGGGGCGAGGTCGGCATCTACGCCGCCACGCTTATCACCATTGTCGCCAAAGACCTGCTGACCGGGGTGATCGTGGGTATTACCCTGGCCGCGGCTAAGCTGCTGTACACGTTTTCCCATCTCGAGGTGAAGATGGACGCGAACGAACTCGACGGGCGATTCGTCATGCATCTGGCCGGCGCCGCCACCTTCGTGCGCTTGCCGCAGCTCGCGGCCGCCCTGGAGCAGGTGCCGGACAACGCGGAATTGCATGTGGAACTCGATCGGCTGACATATATCGACCATGCGTGCCTGGAGTTGTTGACCGCGTGGGCTAAGCAGCATGAAGCCACCGGCGGCCGCCTGTCCATCGACTGGGATTCGCTCCACGCCAACTTCCGCGAAGGCCCGCAACCGGCGGGCGGGTCAACTTCGGGAGATACTTGGATCGATCAACCAGAACCTGCGCTCTCGCGCTGAGCGGCGGCAGCGTTCGTGTCGCCGCCATCTTTTTTGCTTGGCGGCGGTGCGCTTTCATGAAACGCCTCCTCAATATCCTCCGTTCGCGGAATTCCCTGCTGCACGCGGGCATGCTCGGTGACGTGTACCGCTTCGTGAGTTGGCTCCAATGGAGCGTGGCGCAGTCGCGCTTCGACCTGCGTCATTTCGGCGCCGAAGAGCAAAATCAGGCACGAGTAATAGGTCCATCACCAGCGATCCCGCGGCCCCGTAGCTATTGCCCAGCGAGCTGTGACCCAGGTACAGGCCGAACAGCGATTTGCCGATGACGAACAGGCCGGCGGTGACCAGGGCGCCTCGCCACACGTCGCGCCATGCGACCTTCACGTCGGGCACTACCCTGTAAATCAGCGCGAATAGAACGGTGATTAGCGCCAGCGACAACGCGGCTTCGATCACCTGAAAGCCGGTCCAATAGTCGGCGGCGAACCGCGTCAGCGCCGTCATCGCGGCGCTGGTCACCAGCGAGATCAGCATCAAGAACCAAATCACCAGCACCATGGCAAACGCAAAGAACCGATCGCGAACCATTTGCAACAGCCCCAGGCCCGGTTTGGGCTGAACTTCCCAAATCGTGTTGAGCGAGTCCTTCAGCTCGGTGAACACGCCCGTGGCGGCGAAGATCATGGCGCCGATGCCCAGCGCGGCGTCGATCGTGTTGGTGGTTCGCGGCTGGCCGTGCTGTATGAGCAGCTCGACGGCGGCGACTCCTTCGGCGCCGATGAGAAACGCCGCTTGGGCGAGAATTTCGCGGAGCGCGACCTCGGAGCCGAAGCGATGTTCGGCGATTCTGAACGCGATGACGACGATCGGCGTCAGCGAGAAGACGGCGTAGAAGGCGATCGCCGCGGAACCTTATCCTCGTTCCACTCGTAGATCGCGCCTTTGAGAATGCGCCCGGTGGTGCGGCCCGATAGCAGGCTCATCCCTGGATGTGACATGACTTGTCTCGGCCGGTGAATGGCATGTGCGAAGAGAGGGGAAGTTGGCAAACGGCATACCGTAGCCATTCCGCCGCATGAGCCGTATTAGCGGCAAGCTCGAACCAACCTGACGGCTCCGCTAGCGGCGCTCCCATCAGCGCGGTAGCTTCGCGGCCTGATTCTAATGCAGAATTCGGCTTACGAACTCGCCGGCGACTTCGTGCGCGGCATCCAAGGGGCGGACGCGCGTCACTTTCAGGACCGCCGGCAACAGCTCGACGCCCGAGGACGCAAAGTCGATCGCCAAGTAGGGCTCCGCGACCGGCCGTGGATGGATCAACGCCGCGCCGCCGCCGGAAACGTTGATCGTCATCGCTTTAGCGGGTTGGCCCGCGACGCGGAAATCGGCGTCCAACGGTACGACCGTCACCGGCGCCGCGACGAGGTGTCGCTGCTGTCCGCGAACCTCGGGTCCGTCGTGAGTCCGTGCGGCGAGGCATTGCACCAGTCGCCGCACGTCCGCTTGCGTCATGGCGGGACGGCTCTCCCCCGATTCGACGTAAATCGCCTTCATGACTTCGTAGTACGACGCCATTCGCGTTCCCGCGTGGAACGGCTTGCCGTCTCTCTCCTGGCAACGAGCGAAATACACGGAACCGCAGCGACGGCACAACCACGGGCTGGCCGGGGAGTCGGCCGTCGGCGAGCGAAGCGCGATCTTCGACTCGCAGTCGCCGCAGCGATCGATCGTGAACTCGCCCGAGGCGTTCGTTCTTTCAGCGGCGGCGGTCGTGGTGCTGGCGGCCATCTCAATTACTCGCGAGTCGCGCAGCGCGGCGACCAGGCTTCTGCGGATAGAAGCGCCTGCTACGGTCATCAGAATCTTAGCCCGTCGCGGCGAACGACCGAGAGAAAAACGCACGCCGGGCCAGCCGTTCGGCGCGACCGGCGCGTCCGAATATACCGATAATGGGGGCGGCCGCGATAACGAAGCAGCGCTCCCGCGGCAACCGCCATTCGCCGGCATCGTTCCGGCAGACGGCTACGAGGGCCGGTTTAGCGTGCTGCTCGCACCAGTCCCAGCCGGCAAAATGGCGAGGCGGCCGTCGCCGGCGTCGTGCAATGCGACCTCCTCCTCGCGCATCGACGATTGTAAGAATTCACGGTCGACGGCCTACCGGAGATGAATGCCCTGGGAACTTTATAATCGGACCGCTCGTAGCCGCAGTGCGTTAGCAATCACCGACACGGAACTAAGACTCATCGCGGCGGCCGCAATCATTGGATTGAGGAGTAAGCCGAACAGCGGGTACAGAGCGCCCGCCGCCACCGGCACGCCGACGGCGTTATAGATGAATGCAAAGAACAAGTTCTGACGAATATTTCGCATCGTCGCCTCGCTTAGCCGGCGAGAGCGGACAATTCCGCGGAGGTCGCCTTTCACCAGCGTGATGCCGGCGCTCTCGATCGCCACGTCCGTGCCCGTGCCCATCGCAACTCCGACTTCCGCCGCGGCGAGCGCCGGGGCGTCGTTCACGCCATCTCCCGCCATCGCTACGGTTCGACCTTCGGCTTGCAGCCGCTTTACCACCTCCACCTTTTGCTCCGGAAGAACCTCGGCCTCGACGCGGTCAATGCCCAGCTTGCCGGCCACGGCTTGCGCCGTCGTGCGGCTATCGCCGGTGACCATGATGATTTCGATGCCTTCCTCGCGCAGTGCGCGCAGCGCCTCGGCCGTCGACTCTTTGATCGGATCGGCCACGCCAAGGAGACCGGCCAATTCGCCCTCAATGGCGATCAACATCACCGTTTGCCCATCTCTACGAAGCGACTCGGCGCGATCAACGACCTCGGCGGGCACTCGTTGAAGCGTTTCGACCAAGCTGCGGTTCCCCACCGCAACGTGCTTGCCGTTAACGCTGCCCTGCACGCCCTGGCCCGTGATCGACTGAAAGTCCTTGGCGTCAGCCAGCTCAATCTCGCGGTCGTGGGCGCCCCGAACGATGGCGGCCGCCAGCGGATGTTCGCTCCCTTTTTCCAAACTCGCGGCCGATTGCAGCAATTCGCGTTCGCTCCACTTCCCCAGGGGCGTCACGGATACAAGCTTGGGCTTGCCCTCAGTAAGCGTGCCGGTCTTGTCGACGATCAGCGTGTTGATTTTCTCCATCCGTTCGAGAGCTTCGGCGCTCTTAACTAAAACGCCCGCCGTCGCTCCGCGGCCCACCGCCACCATGACCGACATCGGCGTCGCCAGCCCCAGCGCGCACGGGCAAGCGATGATCAACACGGCGACGGCGTTGATGAGCGCGTAAGCGAATCGCGGCTCCGGACCCCATGTCGCCCATACGCCAAACGTCGCCACGGCCACCGCCAGCACGGCGGGTACGAAATAGGCGGCGACCAGGTCGGCCAGCCGTTGAATGGGGGCGCGGCTCCGCTGGGCTTGCGCTACCATCTGAACGATTTGCGCGAGCATCGTCTCGCTGCCCACGCGCTCGGCACGCATGACAAACCCGCCGGCGCCGTTCACCGTGCCGCCAATGACCGGGTCATTGCCTTACTTCTCCACGGGAATCGGCTCGCCGGTGATCATCGACTCGTCGACGTAGCTGCTGCCTTCGGCTACAAGGCCGTCGACAGGAACCTTTTCGCCGGGCCGTACGCGGAGCGAATCTCCGACGTTGACGTGGTTGAGCGGAATCTCCTCGTCGTCGCCGCCCGGCGTGACGCGACGCGCGGTCTTCGGCGATAGGCCGAGCAAACCACGAATCGCGGCCCCCGTTTGACTTCGGGCCCGAAGTTCGAGCACCTGTCCCAGCAGCACCAGCGTCACGATTACCGCGGCGGCTTCGAAGTACAATCCGACGTCGCCGTGGGTGCGGAAGGAGGCCGGAAACAGTCCGGGAAAGATCGCGGCGACCGCGCTATAGGCGTAGGCGGTTCCCGTGCCGATGCCGATGAGTGTAAACATGTTCGGCGAGCGATTAACCAGCGATTGCCACATCCGCACGAAGAACGGCCAGCCGCACCACAGCACCACCGGCGTGGCGAGAGCGAATTCGACGAACGAGAGCGCCCGTCCAGGCAGCCAAGCGTGCAATTGGTCCGCGAGGAACATCCGCGACATGGCCAAGGTGACCAGCGGCACGGTCAGAATCGCACTAATCCAAAACCGGCGCGTCATATCGACAAGCTCGGGATGGGACTCTTCCGCGGTTACGGTCCGCGGTTCGAGGGCCATGCCGCATTTTGGGCAGCTCCCAGGCTCGTCGCGCACGATCTCTGGGTGCATCGGGCAGGTGTACGTCGCTTCGTCGGCTTGATCGGTCTCGATGGAATGGAGCTGCGAGGGAGCGTGCGAGCCATGCTCATCCGTTTTGTGCATCGGATCGGCGCCGCCGGCAAGGTAGCGATCCGGATTCGCGCGAAACCGCGCAGCGCAGCCCTTGCTGCAGAAGAAATGCGTCTTTCCGGAGAGTTGGACCGCGTCGACCGCCGTTTCTTCGTCCACGTTCATCCCGCAGACGGGATCTTTTGTCGAAGCCATTTTAATCTCTCCTTGAATGCGAGGGTTTCATCAAGGAAGACGAAGACCAGCCGCACGTCGAACAGGGAAATTAGCACTCCTTGCAGGCGCCATCGAGGCAGCCGTGGGTCCCACACGCTCGGCATGTTTCTTCCAGGCGTGCCTTAACGACTAAGCGGGCGCGGGAACTCACTTGCAGCCTCCCATTCAGCGGCCTCCTATTCAGCGGTTGAGGCAGAAGCCGATTCTAGCTCCGCGATGTACTGGTCGAAGTTCTTCTTGGCGTCTTCGACGCACCCTTCGCAGCAAACGAATAGGCTCCGGCCTTCGACCGTAACCTCGATCGGCGCACCCATCGACCCTAGCGGTTCTCCGCTCACCGGACACACCTTCTGAACCTCGGCCAGCGTTCGGTCTGCATCGGATAACTTGGCAAGTTCGCCATCGATTTCGGACTGCGGCTCCTCGTCGACCGCCGAATCGGTCGTCGCGGCGTCCTGAACTGGCGCCGGTTTCGATTTGGCATTGCACCCCGACAGCATACCAGCCGAGATCATTGCACATCCCATAGCGACTGCGGTCATGAAGCGTGACATCGATTCACTCCTTAAAATGGTGGTTCCAACTCGTGACGTCAAACGCCCGGCGTAGCGGGCTCATAAGTTCGTTCAGTAAGGACCGGTGCGCCGGCCGGCTGGCGTCGATGGATGCGATTCCAGCGCCAGCGGCGAACCTGATAGAACAAGACCGGCAACAACAAGTCGACGACCTCGTCGGACACTAGAATTCCCCCGAGTACGGGGGCCGCCATGGGTCGCATGAGTTCCGATCCCGTGCCGGTGGCCCAGAGCATCGGCGCGAGGCCGACCATCGTCGTCAGCTCGGTGAGCAGCTTGGGTCGCGTGCGATGCACGGCCCCTTGCATAACCGCCTCGCGAACTTCTTCGAGGGTCATATTTTCCAGACCGCCGCGCTCTTCGATGGCTTCGCGCAAGTACACTAGCATCACCAGTCCGTTTTCGGTGGCAAGCCCAAAGCAAGCGATGTATCCCACCCACACGGCGACGCTGAAGTTGAACCCAAAGAGCCACTGGAACAACACGCCGCCCGCGATCGCCCCGGGCACGGCGAGTCCCATGACGAGCACCGTGTCGACGAAGTCGTGGTAGGTGATGTACAGAATCAAGAAGATGAGCGCGATGACTAGCGGAAACAACACCGACAGCGTGCGCCGAGCGCGGACCTGGTGCTCAAACTGTCCGCTCCATTCCAAGTACATGCCGGCGGGTAG
>JBGSYU010000712.1:0-2578 GCA_041750715.1 Lacipirellula sp. | reverse complement strand
CCTTTGTGCCTTTTTGCGGCGGTATTCTATGAACATTCTCTTTGTCACGGCGGAAGCGGCGCCTTTCTGTAAGACGGGCGGGCTCGGCGACGTGTGCGGCGCCTTGCCGCGGGAGCTGGCGCGGCTGGGGCATAAGCCGGTGGTCTTCCTGCCGGCCTTTCGGCAAACGCGGCAGCCGGGGATTCCCATCGAGCCCACCGGCATCGCCGTCGACGTGCCGATGGGTCAAAAGCTGGTGCGCGGCCAATTGCTGCGGAGCCAACTGCCGAACTCCGGCGTGCCGGTCTACCTCGTCGAACAGCAAGACTACTTCGATCGCCCGCAGCTTTACCGCGAAGACGGCGAGGACTACCGGGACAACTGCGAGCGATTCGCGTTCTTCTGCCGCGCCGTGGTCGAGGCGATTCCGCTGCTCTCCCTCGACGTCGACCTGGTGCATTGCCACGACTGGTGCGCCGGACTCATTCCCGCGTATCTCAAAACGCTGTACGGCCAGCGCGAGCCGTGGCGCGACCTGCCGAGCCTGCTGACGATTCACAATCTCGCCTACCAGGGCAACTTCTGGCACTGGGACATGGCGCTCACCGGGCTCGATTGGAAATACTTCAACTGGCGGCAGATGGAGTTCTACGGCAATTTGAGCTTCCTGAAGACGGGCCTCGTCTTCGCCGATGCGCTGACCACCGTCAGCCCCACCTATGCGGTGGAAATCCTCGACCCGCCGTTGAGTTGCGGGCTGGAGGGCATCTTGCGGCATCGAGAGGACGATCTCACCGGCATTATCAACGGCGTCGATTACGAGCTTTGGAACCCGGCGGTCGATCGCTACCTCGGCCCGAACCGCTACGGCGTGCGCGATTACGTCCGCGGCAAGTCGGCGTGCAAGATGGAACTGCAACGGAGTCTGCATTTGCCGCAGCGGGCCGGCACGCCGCTGTTGGCGGCCATCGGGCGGCTCTGCGACCAAAAGGGGTTCGACCTGATTGCCCGCGTCATGCGGCAGTGGGCCGAACGGGTCGACGCCCAGTGGGTGATCCTCGGCACGGGCGAGGCCAAGTACCACGAAGTGCTCGGCGCGTTGGCCAAGGAGTATCCCGAGCGAATCGCCGTGCGGCTGGAGTTTTCCGACGAGCTGGCCCACCGCATCGAGGCTGCGGCCGACATGTTCGTGATGCCCAGTCAGTACGAACCGTGCGGGCTGAACCAGCTTTACAGCCTGAAGTACGGCGCCGTTCCCGTGGTGCGGGCGACGGGCGGCTTGGTCGATACGGTGGTCGACGCCACCGGCGAGGCGATCGCCACCCGCACGGCTACCGGCTTTTCGTTCGACGATTACACGTCGCTAGCGCTTGCCGAGACGCTCGAGCGCGCGCGCGAGGCTTATCTCGACAAACCGCTGTGGAATCAGCTTGTCGAAACCGGCATGCTGCAGGACTGGTCGTGGCGGCATAGTGCGGCGGAGTACGCGGAGGTTTATCAGCGGGTCGCCAGCCGCGGTGCGGTTGCGGTAAGCTGAGCGCGCTAATCGAAGTCATCCTGAAAAGAGCGAAGGATCTAGCGTGCTTCTAGATTCTTCGCTGCGCTCAGAATGACCAGGTGGGTGCTCTCAGAGTGACGGTTTCGCGATGCCCGAACTGCGAATCGATCCGATTGTTGGCCGGCGAGTGTATATCGCCGAGGATCGCGCGGAGCGGCCGAATGATTACGTAGGCGAGTCTCTCCGAGACTCGCAGCCAGTTTCGGAGAAACTGGCCTACATAACAGATTGCTTCTTCTGCGCCGGCAATGAGCTGCACACGCCGGTTGCGTCGGTGACGGTGGTTGATGCAGAGGGCCGCTGGCAAGTCCGCGTCGTGCCGAACAAATACCCGGCCGTGACGATGGAGCAGCCGGAGGCGGCCGCCTTCGGCGCTCACGAAGTGATTATCGAATCGCCCGACCACGTGCTCGACATGGTCGCACTGGGCGTCGACCATCTCGCCGTGGTCCTCGCGACCTACCGCAACCGGCTGCGTCACTGGTCGGCCGACCGTCGGCTGAAGCACGCCGTCGTGTTTAAGAACTCCGGCTTCGACGCCGGGGCGTCGCTGGAGCATGTGCATAGCCAGCTCGTGGCACTGCCGTACGTCCCGGCGGCGGTGCAAGCTGAGGTCGATGGCGTGGCGCGGTTCCGCCGTGCGTACGGGCAGTGCGCGTTTTGCGATTTTCTCCGGCGCGAGGCGGCGGCGGCCGACCGGGTGGTGATTCGCGAACACGGCTTCCTGGCCGTCTGCGCCGAGGCGCCTCGGCAACCTTACGAAACGTGGATTCTGCCCGAGCGACACGCGGCGCGGTTCGATGCCCTCGAAGACGCTCAACTGCGTGGCCAGGCCCAGGTGCTGCACGAATTGCTCCGCCGCTTGCAGGCCGTGTCGCCCGGCGCGGCGTACAATCTGCTGCTGCACACCGGGCCGTTCGATGCGCCGGAGGAATCGTTCCACTGGCATTGGGAACTCGTGCCTCGGCTGACGCATGAAGCGGGGCTGGAGTGGGGGGGAGGGGTGTTCATCACGCCGCTGTCGCCGGAACGCGCGGCGGC
>JBGSYU010000711.1:0-14685 GCA_041750715.1 Lacipirellula sp. | reverse complement strand
CGATCCCAAAACAGCGAACGGCCCTTGGCGAGCTCGACGTGGACGCTGCCCGGGCCATGGCACGTTTCGCAACTGACGTCGATTTCGGAGTACGTCGAACGGTACGTGTCGGTCGCAAGATCGTAGTTCTTCTGAAAATTGGTGACGTGGCATTCGGCGCACATCGTGTTCCAGTTCTGCGCCAGGCCGGTCCAATGAAACGGATCGCCGGCGGAAATTCGTTCGTTCGCAGCGTCCATCGGCTCGACGTAGAACCACCGCTTTTGGTCGACGTCCCAGGACGCACGCAGTACCTGCAACCGGCCGTCCGGGAATTCGACCATATACTGCTGGAGCGGGTGAACGCCGAACGTGTACTTCACCTCGTAGTCGCGGTACTCGCCGTCGGGGCCCTCGGCATTGACCATGAATTTCTTGCCGTCGCGAAAGAATCGCGTCCGTTCGTCGAAGTGGGAAAACTCCACATCGTTGAAGTCTCCCGACACCGTCCTGTCGCTGGCGAGCTCCATCGCCCGATCGTGGTGCGAGCCAGTCCACGCAGCCGTCTCCTCCTGGTGGCACTGGGCGCAGGACGCCCGCCCAACGTAGCGAGCCTTTGCCAGCGCATCCTCGGGCGCCGCGATGTACCAATCGGCTACCGCCCAGGCGGTAAACAGCGTCAGCAGCAGCGCCAGTCCGATCGCGGGGCGGCGGAAGAATCCTGGGAGTCGCGGCATTGCTGATGCGTAATCTTCTGCTGACGTTGAACGAAGCCCATCCGCGTCGCAAGCACGCGAACGTTGATTTTAGCGAAACCTAACACTCGTGCCCTTGAGCGCTGGATCGCGAATCGGTAGTGATACCATTTGCCCCGTCACTCTGAGGTAATCCGAAGGGTCTGGCCAGATTCTTCGGAGTACCTCAGAATGACACGAACCGTACCGCGGCAAACGGTATCACTACCTGCCAGTTCGGTTCCTTTCAGAGGTCGCGGCGCCGAGTTATGATCGATTATACCGGCCCGACGCGGAAGTTCCGCCGGAATTCCTCCCAACGACTCCCGCCCAGAGTTCTCTTGCGATGCACCTGGATTTTCGTGCGATTCTCGCATTCGTAGCAACGCTGGCGATGGGCGCCGCGTGTCATCGCGCCGCCGCCGAGGCTGCCGGAAAAATCCATCTACCGCCCGGATTTCGTGCGGATCTGGTTTATACGGTGCCGCTCGATTCGCAAGGGTCGTGGGTATCGCTGACCACCGACGATCGCGGTCGCCTGATCGCCTGCGACGAGGGGGGATCGCTCTACCGTATCGAGCCCACGCCTATCGGCGACGACCCGTCGAAGACGAAGGTTGAAAAACTCTCGATGAGCGTCGGCATGGCGCAAGGACTATTATTCCATCGCGGGCAGCTTTACGTCATGCAGAATGGTCAGATCGGTAGCTTTGGGTCGGGCCTTTACCGCCTGAGCGACACCGACGACGACGACCAATTCGACCGCATCGAACAGTTGCGGGTCTTCAACGGCGCAGGCGAGCACGGCCCGCACGCCATCGCGCTTAGTCCCGACGGGAAACATCTCTACTTCTGTTGCGGCAACTTCACGGCGCTACCGCTGATGAGCCGGTCGCTCCCGCCGCAGCATTGGGGGGAGGATCAGCTACTGCCGCGGATTGCCGACCCGCGGGGACATGCGACGCACATCAAGGCGCCCGGCGGCTGGATCGCTCGCACCGACCTCGACGGCAACAATCTTGAATTGGTGAGCATCGGCTACCGCAACATGTACGATCTGGCGTTCAACGCCGATGGCGAGCTGTTCACCTACGACTCCGACATGGAGTGGGATATCGGCACGCCGTGGTATCGCCCGACGCGGCTGTGCCATGTGACCAGCGGCAGCGATTTCGGCTGGCGCGCGGGCAATGGCGTGTGGCCAGCGTATTTCATCGACACGTTGCCCACCGTAGCGGACTCGGGTCCGGGATCGCCCACGGGGCTAACCTTTGGAGCCGGGACCAAATTCCCTCCAAAGTATCAACAGGCGCTCTTCGGCGGCGATTGGAGCTACGGCAACATCTATGCGTTTCACCTCCGCCCCGAAGGTGCGTCCTATCGTGGAGAAGTCGAGCGATTCGCTTCGGCAATGCCGCTGGGCGTGACGGACATGACGGTTCGGCCCCAGGATGGCGCCCTGTACTTTGCCGTAGGAGGTCGGCAGAGTGAATCGGCGTTATATCGTATTGCGTGGATGGGGGAGGGCGCCGGGGAGGGCGCCGGTGTCGGGGACGACCCGGCTCGCTTGGGCGCTGAATCGAATGAACCTGCCGGCCCGGTGCCGCGATCCCCCTCGGAGGCCCGCAACCTGCGTCACTCGCTAGAAGAACTTCATGTATCTCCTGCATCGGTCAGCGTGGTCGACCAGGCTTGGCCGCACCTCGCTAGTCCCGATCGTTTTATCAGCACGGCCGCGCGAGTTGCCATCGAGCACCAACCCTTCACCCAGTGGCGCGATCGTGCGCTCGCCGAGAGTAACGTCGACGCCCGGCTTCAAGCGCTCGTGGCATTTGCCCGCGTGGCAGACGGAGGGCGACAAGCGGAGTGGGCGACTGCGCTTACGGCGATAAGTCTTGCCGAGCTAGATACGACGCACCAGCTCCACCTGCTCCGCGCGGCCTCCCTGGGCGCAATTCGATTCAACCCGCTGGACGGAGCGACTCGCGCGAAACTGCTGGAAGCGTTCAACGGGCAATTCCCCACGAATCACCCCGACGTCGATCGCGAACTGAGCCACCTGCTCGTGCGGTTGCAGGCTGCCGACGTCATCCCGCGGCTGCTGACGCTCATGGAAAGCGCTGCGACTCAAGAAGAGTCGATCGACGCCGCGATGACCCTCAGCGCCGTCACCGAGGGCTGGACCCCTGCGTACCGCGGTCAATTGCTCGAATGGTTCGATAAATCGTCGCGCATGGCCGGCGGCATGTCGTTTTTCGGGTACCTCGTATCTGCCCGCGATCAGTTCATCGCCGGGTTCTCCGACGCCGATCGCACCGAATTCGCCGACCGGCTCGCGAAGCCCTTCGCAGAGCAACCCGCTCAAGTCGAAGTCGGGATTCGACCCTTCGTCCGCGAATGGAAATTGGACGAGGTGGTCGACCTCGTTGAGAAGCACCAGGGCGTTCTCGACTTCGAGGACGGCCGCAAGATGTTCGCGGCGGCGGGCTGCTACAACTGCCATCGCATCGCCGGAGCAGGTTCGTCCATCGGACCGGACCTCACGGGCGTCGGCGGGCGGTTTGGCGTCCGCGATTTACTGCGGTCGATCATCGAGCCGGATCACGCCATCTCCGACCAATATCAGCAAATGGTTTTTGAGACCAACGGGCGACTGATCGTCGGTCGCGTCACGAACATTGAAGGCGAAAAGATCCACATCAGCACGAACATGCTCGATCCGAAAAGCACCGAACGGATCGAGCGGCAAGATTTGGACGACCAATATCCGTCGGAGGTCTCGGTGATGCCCTCGGGACTGCTTAACACGCTGTCGGCGGGAGAAATCCTGAACCTGACGGCCTTCTTGCGCACCGGCGCCAATCCGATGCACGAGCTGTTTAACGCTGCCGGCGGGCAATAAGTGAGACTGCCCGACGGACGAGCGTGAGCCTCGTTCTGCTACGCGGAAGCTTCCATGTAATCGACGATGCTTGTGGGCTCAGGAATCGGCAGTCCGTCTTCTCGCAACCCTTGAATGTGGACTTCGATGGCATCGCTCAATCGCTGCTCGGTCTCCTCGACGGTGGCGCCGGTGGCCACGCATCCCGGCAAATCTGGGACGTAGGCGGCAAAATTTGACTGGGCCTTTTCGACCACAATGGCATAGCGCTTCATGGCAGCCTCACTGCTTCAACCCGGCTTGCTTAAAAATGCTGTTGAGCGTTCCCGGCGGGAGATCGTCGCTCTCTTTTCCCGAGACCGTAACGCGCCCCGGTTTCGTGGAGTGCTTGAATTGTCGATGGCCGCCCTTGGCCGGAACCCGAAACCAATCGTCATCCCGCAAGAGCTTCAAGACTTCACGCACCTTCATATCGACATGATAGCACGTTGGCCGTCAAACACTGCCTAGCTGGGTCGGAGCGTGGCTGCTGCGAGCGGAGGCGAAAAGGGGAGCGACTGAAGCGAGACTTCCACCGGAGTGCTAGCAGTTGAGACCGCTTCAGTCCGCCGGCGTCTACGGCCGATACCTAGAAATGCCGGCAGACTTTGCGCTTGTCTCCCATCTTTTCTTGCGGACGGTATAACAGCCCCACGGGCCGGCGGGGAGGTGCTCTCCGCGCGCATGGACCGCGCCGATGCTCAACCTTTTCCTCCGGCCGCTGCGAATCCTCGCACAGGCTCTGATCGGTAATGACACGCCGCGACAATCGGCGTGGGGATTCACGCTGGGAATGATGGTAGGTCTGCTGCCGAAGGGCAACCTCGTTGCGGTCGCGCTCGCCATGCTCCTTTGCGGAACGAAGGTGAACCGCGCCGCCGGGCTGCTGGGCATCGGACTGTTCTCCTACGCGGGCTGGGCCCTCGACGATTTCGCTCATCGCGTGGGCGCCATGGCCATTATTTGGGAACCCGTTCAGCCGAGACTGGCATGGCTTTACGAGCAACCGCTCGGACCCTACATGGGACTTAACAACACCGTCGTGATGGGCCAGTTGCTCATCGGGTTTTATCTGTTCTATCCGACGTATCGAGCGTCGCACGCGATGGCCACCTACGTTCGGCCACGCGTCAATGGCTATCTGATGAAGTATCGCGTCATTCGGTGGCTTCTTGGCGCCGAAGTCGGAGCGCAATGGGGGCTCGACGGATGAAGCGACCTAAGCCGATTGCTGCACTACGTTACGCACTTAATGCGATACGTTCCACGTTCCGCTGGCAGTACGTCGTGCCGCGCGTGGCGATTGCGTTGGCAGTGTTTCTGACCGTTCGTTATGGGCTCGATCCCTGCTTACGTTGGGCGCTCGTTTCGACGGGCGAAGCGGCGCTCGGGGCGAAGTTCGAAGTCGCCGAGGTGGCGACGTCGCTTCGCGGCGAGATCTTGGTGACGGGCCTGTCCGCCGCCAATCCGCGGAAGCCGATGCGCAACCTGGTCGAAGCGGAACAACTGCGCCTCGAAGTCGACGCCGCCCAATTGCTCCGCAAACGCGTGGTCGTTCGCGACGGCTTCATCCACGGCATGCAGTTCGATTCGCAACGCACCACGAGCGGGGCGCTCGAACTATCGACCGAGCCAGACGCCGGCCCCTCGGCGCTGGATCCCCTCATTGCCGCCGCCCAGGACAAAACGCTCGCGTGGTTCGACGACCTCAGCGGCCGCGTCGAACAAGACCTGATGGCATCCTTGGCGACGCCCCGAGTGATCGACGAGCTAGAAAAACGTTGGCCAGAGCAGTTTGCGGCCCTCAAAGCGCGGGCCGAAGGGCTTGGCGTTAAATCGAAGCAAATCGAAGCCACCTTTCGCGAGGTCAAGAAGAATCCGCTCCGCAACCTGCCGCAGATCGAGCAGTTGCAGAAGGAACTCACTCAGACGCAGGCCGAACTGAAATCGACCCTCGCCGAGATTCAAGCCCTGCCGGAACAGGCCAAGGCCGATCGCCAAGCGATCGACGTAGCCCGAAAGCAGGACGAGCAATTCCTCCGCGAACACTTGAAGTTGGCGAACATCGACGCGGGCGAGCTTAACAATTACCTCTTGGGCGAAACGGCCAGCGGCTACCTGTCGCAGACGGCGTATTGGATCGACCAGGCGAAAAAGTTCGTCCCGAAAAAGAAATTCGCGGCTGCTTCTCGGGCACGCGGTACGAACGTCCTGTTTCTCGCCCGCAAACAACCGACGCTACTCATCGAGCAGTTGAGCTTAACCGGCGCCGCGCGGCTTGACGGTCAGTCGGTCACATTCACCGGTAAGCTGGTCGACGCCGCTTCGGAGCCGGAGCTGTACGAACGACCGTTGCGGCTAAGCCTTGTCAGCGCTGGAGCTGTCGACGGCAACATCGTCGTCGAGATTGACCGCCGCGGCGATGTGCCGCACGACTCGCTCACCATTGACGTACCGAAGCTGCTACTCTCGCATCGGACGCTGGGCAACGCCGGCAAGTTGGCGGTAAACGTAACGCCCGGCGAAGCCAGTCTTCAGGCGAATGTCAGGCTTGACGGCGACAGACTGACCGGCGTGATCGAGGTGCGTCAGTCGTCGACGCTCGCCGCCGACACGCCCCTGTTGCGGGATGATCGACTCGCCGCGGTGCTACGCGAATCGCTGAGCGGGGTCGACCACCTGGCCGCGACCGTTCGGCTTGGCGGCACGCTGAAGAAACCGAACGTGAAGATCGATTCCAACTTGGGCCCGCAATTAGCCGCCGGCGTCAACACTGCGGTGACAAAGTACCTTACGGAGCGGAAAGACCGCCTCGTCGCCAAGGTTCAGAGTAAGGTCGACGACCAAGTCGCAAAGCTCGAGACGCGTCGGCAGGAGGCGCAGCAAGAACTGATGGCCAAGCTCGGCAAGAACCAGGAAGTGATCGCACAGCTTGCCTCGCTGATGGGCGGGAAACCAACGCTGGATGCGGTCAATCTCCCCAAATTCAGCAAGGCGACCTCGCTCGAAAAGTTTATGCGATGAGAGGATTTATGATGTTTGATGGATGATTTATGATATGGGAGGTCCGATGCGTCAATCTTCGGACACCCAACTTCACATCTTCATTCAACCATCAAACATCTTACCTTCAGCCTGTGAATCTCAACGCCCGCGCTGCCGCACTTTGCCGCTCTCTTGCCGACGACGCTCAGCGGCTCCGCGTCCATTTGCACCTCCACGACTGCGGCGCCATGGTGGTCGACTGCGGCGTGAAGACGCTTGGCGGTCTGGAGGCCGGCCTGCTGCTGGCCCGCGTGTGCATGGCGGATCTCGGCACGATCGAGCTCGTGCCGCGGGGCGATCGTGTGCTTCCGGTCGTGCAGGTTTACACCGATCAGCCGGTACTGGCCTGCATGGCTTCGCAATACGCCGGCTGGGAAATCAAAGGGGACGGATACTTCGCCATGGGCTCCGGACCCATGCGCGCCGCCGCGGCGCGGGAACCAATGTTCGAGGACATTAAGTTTCGCGAACCGGCGTCGTCCTGCGTCGGCGTGCTCGAAAGCGGCAAACTGCCGGATGACGTTATCTGCCGCGACGTCGCCGCGAAGTGCGGTATCGAAGCGAGTCATCTCACCCTGCTCGTCGCGCCGACGCGGAGCCTTGCCGGCACGCTGCAAGTGGTCGCTCGCAGCGTCGAGACGGCACTGCATAAGTTGCACGAGCTGAAGTTCGATCTGAACCGCATCGTCAGCGCATGGGGCCAGGCGCCCTTGCCGCCGCCCGCCAAGGATGACGCCGCGGCCATCGGCCGCACGAACGACGCCATCCTATATGGTGGCCACGCCCTGCTCTACGTTCGCGGCGACGACGCCTCGCTGGAAGAAATCGGCCCGCAGACGCCCAGCAGCGCGTCGAAAGACTACGGCCGGCCGTTCGGCGAAACGCTGGCCGCGTACAATTACGACTTCTACCAGGTCGATCCGCTGCTGTTCAGCCCGGCGATGGTGACGCTGGCGAATCTCGACACGGGCAATTCGTTCCGCTTCGGCGAGCTTAGCCCTGAAGTGCTCGCAAAATCCTTCGGCATGAGCCTGCCGTTTTAACGCTGTAAAAATGCGGATCGCCGTCCTCGCCGCTGCGGAAAGCTGGTACTACCGCGATCTCTTGCGCGCCGCCGGCAACTGGCTTGAACTCATCCCCGTTTCGTACAAAGCGCTCGCAGCAAAGGTTGGCGGCACGGACCATTCCCTCCACGCAGCTCAGATCGAACTGGACGCGATGGACGCACTGTTGGTGCGCTCGATGCCGCCGGGCAGCTTAGAACAAGTCGTTTTTCGCATGGACGCCTTGGCTCAGCTTGAAGCCAGCGGCGTGCGGGTGGTGAACCCGCCCAAGGCGATCGAGATTGCCGTCGACAAATATCTTGCTACGGCGCGGCTGCAAGCAGCCGGATTGCTCGTGCCGCCGACGATCGTCTGCCAGACGGCGACTGAGGCCCTCGCCGCGTTCAAAACGCTCGGCGGCGACGTGGTGATAAAGCCGCTGTTCGGGGGAGAAGGCCGCGGCATCACGCGGGTGACCGACGCCGCGATCGCCCGCCGCATCGCGATGGCGCTTGAGCAAATCGGCTCGGTCCTGTACGTCCAACAATTCATTCCGCACGACGGCGTCGATTGGCGGCTGATGGTCATCGGCGACGAGGTGTTGGGGATGAAGCGCATCAACCCGGATGACTGGCGAACCAATATCAGCCTCGGCGCCCGCCCCGCCCCGCTTGAGGTGACGGTGGAGCTGGCACAATTGGCTCGCCGTGCGGCGGCGGCGGTAGGCGCAAGCGTCGCGGGAATTGACCTGCTGCCGGGTCGCGACGGGCGGCTGTATGCGATCGAAGTGAATGCCGTCCCTGGCTGGCGGGCGCTGACGGAGGTCACCGGCGTCGAGGTCGCTAAGCGTGTTCTTAAACACACTGCCGACTTGGCATCCGATCGTTGACCCAGCGGCGCATTGCGTTCTAGGCGTTGCGGGCGACTACAAATCGTGCGAGGTCGGCGAGCGCGTTCTTGGCGACTGATTCCTTGAGCACCGCCAGTTCATTGGCGGACTGCACTGCGAATTCTTCCGCCGATTGACGGGCTTGTTGCAGGGCGCCCACTTGATCGAGCCATTCCAGCAGCAACCGGCTGTGGCCGGGGTCCGACTCTTCGTAGAGTCCCTGCAGGCGAGGCAGCTCCGGTCTTTCGAGTTGGTCGCGAAGCAAAATGAGCGGCAGGGTCATCTTGCGGTGGGCCAGGTCGGTGCCGAGCGATTTGCCGGTGGTTTGCTCTTCGCCTTCCAGGTCGAGCAGGTCGTCGACGATCTGAAACGCCATACCCAGCTTGCGACCGAAGCGGGTGAGGGCTTCGACGGTGCGCGAATCCCCGCCGGCATAGTGGGCGCCCAAGCGGCAGCAGCACGCGCACAACTCCGCGGTCTTCGCCTCAATGATGGCGAGATACTCGCCCCGCGTGAGCCAGAAATTGCCGCTGCTGGCCGTTTGCCGCAGCTCGCCTTCGCAGACGGTGTTCGTGGCTTCGCCGATGGCGCGGCAACCGAACGTCGTCTCGAGCGTGCTGGCCAGGTAGAAGGCGTGCGTGAACAGGTAGTCGCCCAACAGGACGCTGGTTTGGTTGTTCCAGCGGGCGTTCACGGTGTCGAGATGGCGGCGGACCTCGGCATCGTCCAGCACGTCGTCGTGAACCAGCGTGGCCGTATGCACCATTTCGACCACCGCCGCGAGCGTGCGATGCTCGTCGCCGATCTTTCCGACGGCTTGGGCGACAAGCAGCAGCAGGGCGGGACGGAGCCGTTTACCGCCGATACGAAACGAGTGTTGAGCGAGCTCGTCGATGAATGGATCCGGATGCCGCAGTTCTTGCTCCAGGCGTCGACCGACGGCGGCCAATTCTGCCGCGACCGGCGCGAAAAGCCGTCCGAGCACGAGTCGGGCATCGGCGTCGGTGGGACGAACTTGGCTCATCAGAACCCCCTCCCTTGGAGGGAGGGAGCAACCGAGCACGGGCGACCCGAAGTCGCCCGAGCGCAGGGCGGTAGTCTGCGGCCGCACATTCCAGTGGACAAATATACGACTGTCATCATGTTCCGATCTTCAATCTTGCGACGGCCGCGTGAACTGGCCGCTGGCGCCGCCAGCCTTTTCTTCAAGTTGAATCCGCTCAATCACCATCGCCCGGTCGACGCCCTTGCACATATCGTACACCGTGAGGGCGGCGACGCTCACCGCGGTGAGGGCTTCCATCTCCACTCCTGTTTTCGCGGTAACCTCGACTCTAGATTCGATCCGCAGGACGTCGTCGCCCTCGGGATCGAGCCGTAGGGTGATGCAGTCCAACGGCAAGGGGTGACAAAGGGGAATTAGCTCGGCAGTTCGCTTGGCGCCCATGATGCCCGCGAGACGGGCGACTTCGCGAACGTCTCCTTTGGCCGTGGCGCCAGCGCAGATCGCGGCGAGGGTCGCGGGGAGCATGCGAACCACGCCGCTGGCGCGGGCGATGCGACGGGTCGTCGGTTTCTCGCTCACGTCGACCATGCGACTTGCGCCATGCTCGTCGAAGTGAGTGAATTGGGTCATCAGGAGTATTCCAGGCAGCGATTTAGAGTCGCTGTCGATGCACGGAAACCGGACGGCAGACGCCCTCATTCTACGGTTTGAGGGGTCGTCGTCGAGTGCGGGAGACTGCCGATAAAGACAAGCGTTGCAGCCCGTTTGGTTCGCGGCTTAAGTAGATAGCCGAGCCATCCTGGCTCGGCGAACTATTTAACGGTTCGCGGCGACACCCTCTGAGGCCTGCAATGGGTAGACGAACGTTTCTTTCACTCGCTTCGACAGCGTCCAATAGAGCAACCAGACGATTCGAATGGGCCAAAACGCCGCCAGCGGAGCCATTACTTGTACGACGTACTCGGAATCGCCCTCCGCAAACGAGATTCGCCAAGCCGCGTCGACGGCGTCTAGTATAAAGCTGGCCACGAGTATTGCGATGACTAGCCGCGGCGCCTTCGTTCGCTGGCCAAAGAACATGTACGCCGTTACCACAAGGGCGACAAACAGTAGCATGTACAGACAGTTTGTTACAACCACCAGTCGGCGCCACTCAAATGGCAGCGGATCGCCAAGTTCATCCACGCCGCGCAGTGCAAACAGTAACTCATCAGCGATGCCAAAAGGCGTTGACGCCACGCTGAGTACTAAACCAAATCCGAACAGCGACAGAGGAATTGAACTTCGGATGGTTGGAATTCCATTAGCGTCTCGATGCATCATGATTCGATCCGCTAAATGCTGAAAAAGGTTTGAGTTGACTACGCCGCGGACGGCCGTTTGCGATGAGTCTGCCTGGTGACGTGCGTGCCGTCAAGCATTTTCTGCCATGCAACGCCCCCGAGTACGAATTAGCTACTCGCTGAGGTGAGGTCTTGTGTGCTGCACCGGCGGGCTGTTAGCCCGCGGCTACTTGGGCTGTAAGCGCCGCGCAAAAAAAAGGCCCCGTCGATTTCTCGACGGGGCCTTGTGAATCGGGGAGGTTGCTCGGCTGGCAGGACGGGAGGTCCCACGCCCCGAGCAGTCAGTTGAATCTTTCAACAGCCCCGTTAGTTATTTAATCCGCGAGCAAGTCGGTGAGCGTCACGGGTTATTCGCTCGATGATCGTCGGCGTAAGGCCTAGACCAACTCTTTCTTGGCGCCAACCAGCGTCCGCAGGCGTTCAGCTAGCAGGGCGGCGTCGAACGGCTTCTTGAACGTCTCGTTGATGCTGGAACGATCGAAGCTCGCCGTCGAGCCGTCGTCCGGCAGCAAAGCGATCAGAATCGTCTCGGCGAAGTCGCTCGAGCGGCGCAGATTTTGGCAAATCTGCAGGGCTTCGAGCTGTCCGATCGAGAAGTCGACCACAATGCAGTCGGGGTGAAAGCTCTCGGCTTGGATGCCGGCTTCGAATCCGCTCGCGGCAGTCGAGGTGCGGAAGGCACGCTCGATGGGCAGCTCGCGCTTGAGGTTTTCGATCAGCACATGGTCCTGCGCGACGATGAGCACCTTGGCCATCGCCTCGTCCTCGAGGTCGCCCAGCGGCATGCCGTGCTCCTTGAGGAAGCGAATCAGGTACTCGCGGGGGATCCGCCGGTCTTGCGAGCCGGGGATGCGGTAACCCTTGAGTCGGCCTGAATCGAACCACTTGCTGACCGTGCGCGGGGCCACCTTACAGATCTTGGCGACCTGACCAGTAGTAAAGACCTTCATCACGGGTACTCCAATAATAACTTGCGTGAACGCTCACTCTGGGCCCGCGCTCCCACTAGAGCACGGCGGCCTTGGCGGCCCCTGGCATCTGCGACGCTTCCTGGCGCTACCATCCCTTTCGCCGTCGTCTTGCGTCTGGTCGCGTCGCGATCCGCCTGGGTCGGGGCACGGATCTAAAATGCATGCTCGCTTTGGTTCAGGTCCTTCTGATCCTCTGCAGTCATGTAAGGCTCAATCGGCAGTGCAAGCACTTGGAGATTGGCGAAAGTCGCTAAATTGGGGAATCCGCCGCAGCGGATCGCTCAAAACTCAACAATCGCTTCCTCCCGCAAGGCCGGCGCAGCCGTAGGGCTTCGCTTGACACCTCTCGGTCACTGGTGCAAGGGGAGAGCGTGCAGACACCCGATACGCCCCCAATCGTGGGCGCAGCGAGCGCACAATGCGGCGTGCAGTCAGGCAGGCTCCCCCCTTAGATGGCGACTCCGCCGGCGACGGCAGTGACCCATTGCAGGGTGTGCGCCGCACGGAGAGCCTCCATCCGATAACTAGTTTCGAATCGCCGGGGGGTTCGACTTTAGAAACTTTCAACCGTTACATCGTTCTCGACGGTTGATCGGGACGTGCTAATCGCGCCCGCGGCGGCCGATGGCGCCGATTGTAAGGATGAGTCAGCATTTACAATGCGGGCGCCGCCGAGCCGCTTGCGGATTAGCGTGAGCCCTGCGCTAAGCCGCCCGCAAGGCTGCTGGCTTAATATGGCCGTCTTCGCTGACGTCTTCAAACCGCACCGACACGCGCTTCGACACTCCCGACTCTTGCATTGTTACCCCGTACAGGGTGTCGGAACAGGTCATGGTGCGTTTGGAATGCGTGATGACGATGAATTGCGTCGACTGCATGAACTGCTTAAGCACCTCCACGAAGCGGTCGATGTTCGCCTCGTCCAAGGCGGCGTCCACTTCGTCGAGGATGCAGAACGGGCTAGGGCGGCTGCGGAAGATTGCTAGCAGCAGGGCGACGCAGGTGAGGGTCCGTTCGCCGCCCGATAGCAGCGAGATGCTGCGGGGTTGCTTGCCGGGGGGGCGGGCGATGATCGACACGCCGCTTTCGAGCACATCGCCGCCGGCGTCGTCCTCGATGAGGATGTCAGCCTCGCCGCCAGCGAAGAGGCTGCTGAAAATTTCCTGGAAGTGGCGGCGGACGTTGTCGACCGCCTCGACGAAGAGCTGGCGGCTTTCGGCGTTGATTTGCTGGACAATTTGCTCCAGCCGCTGGCGCGCCCGTTGCAGGTCGCCGTACTGAGCGGCAAGTCCGCCGTAACGGGCTTCGAGCGCCTCGAGCTCGGCGAGCGCTTCGAGATTGACGGGGCCGACCGATTGGAGCCGGGCGCGGAGATCGCGGATTTCCGCTTCGATCGCCTCGCGGTCGATTGTCGCGAGTCCTTCCGAACCAGGCGCCGCCGCGGTTTCTGCCGCTCGGACGGCGAGGTCGAAGCCGTAGTCTTCGCGAATGCGATCGGCGAGTACCGTTTGTTGCTGCGCGAGCTGCTGCGCTTCCAGGTGAAATTCTTGCAGGCGGCGCTGTCGGGCGTGAAGTTGCTCGCGGAGGACGTCGGCGGAATGCACGGCGGCGGTCCGCTCGGCCAGTCGGGCTGCCCTACGATGCTCGAGTTCGAGGAGCTGCGCGGCGAGTTGGTCTTTTTTGGCGAACAGCTCGGCGCTTTCCGTGGCGTGATCGAGCACCGATTGATTGAGGCGGCTCTTTTGAGCCTGGCACTCGACGGCGCGGATGCGGGTTTCTTCGAGCAGCGAGTCGCGCTCTTGGCGGTCGCCTAGAAGCTGCTCCATCTGCCGCTGCAGTCCGTCGACTCGCTGCTCGGTGCGGGCAAGTTGCACGCGCTGTTCGGTCACGGTCTGTCGCAGGTCGACAAGACGCGTTTCCCGCTGGGCTTGCTGCAACGTTGCCGCCGCAATTGTCGAACGGCAAACTTCCATGCGAGATTGCAACTGCTGACGGAGCACTTGCGATTGGTCGCGAGTGGCGGCGAGGTCGTTGAGTTGCTCGGCCGCCGCGGTGCGAGCGGCCGCGACGGACGTCAGTTGGGCTTCGACTTGCTCTAGCTTGTCGTTGAGCGAGGCGACTTGCAGCCGGGCTTCGCCGTGGGACTGGGAGGCGGCAGACTGCTTGGTCGTGAGTCCTTCCACCGCAGCCTCGTTCCGGTGGATGCAATCTTCGAGCCGCGCGCACTGGCGCTGTGCGGCGATCGACGCTTGCTGCATCTCGTCGATCTGCTCGCGGAGAGCCCGCAATTCGCTACGGCGGGAGAGCAGGCCGGCGATGGTCTGCCGCGGACCCACGGTGAGCGTGCCGTCGGCAAGCACCGCCTCGCCGGCGACTGTCACGAAGTTCAGTCCGCGCCCAAGCCCGTTCGCCAGGCGTAATGCGGTTGCCAGCGTGTCGACCAGCCAGTGTCGGCCCAAGAGCCGTCGAACCATCGGCATCAACTCGTCGCTGGCTTCGACGAAAGAATCGGCCCGGCCTACGACGCCGGGCTCGGCCGAAAGGTCGACGCGATCGACGGCGCTTGCCGGCGTCGGCACGTCGAGCCGGAGGAAGCTGGTACGACCCGGCCAGCTCGCGGGGTCCGCAATCAGCGCGGGGGCGAGCGATTTAGTTTCCGTGACGACGAGATAGTTGGCTCGGTCGCCGAGCGCGATCTCCACGAGCGGCGCCGAGTCGGAATCGACGTGCAACAAATCGGCGACCACGCCGCGGA
>JBGSYU010000710.1:0-5362 GCA_041750715.1 Lacipirellula sp. | reverse complement strand
GTCGACCGAACAAATCAATTGTTGGCTGCTGCACCAGGCAAACGTGCGAATCCTCGACGCCGCGATCGAGGCCTTGGGCATCGACCGCGAGCGGGTCGTCATGCACATGGACCGGTACGGAAACACCTCGGCGGCGAGCATTCCGATTGCGCTGGACGAAACGCTGCGAGCGGGGGGCATCCGCCGCGGCGATCACCTGGTAATGTCGGGCTTCGGAGCCGGGCTGGCGTGGGGCACGATCGCGTGGCGGTGGTAAGAGGGCGCACCGCGAATGATAGCCCCCGGCTCTGCCGGGGGACGGAGTCGGAAAGCGCCATCGACTTCACCTCAGTCCCCCAGCATAGCCGGGGGCTTTCATCCAGGGAAATTATGGCGACGGTCAAAACCACCAAGGCGACGAGCGCCAAGAATATCACGCCCAAGGCTAAGACGCTTCCCCAGCGGGGGCGCGTGAAGGCCGAGGATACATGGGATCTCGCCAGCCTCTTCGCGAATGACGCCCAGTGGGAAGCGTCGTTCGACAAGTGGAAGAAGCTCATCCCCAAATACGAAAAGTTCCGCGGCACGCTGGCCGATGGCGCTAAGCCGCTAGCGGCGTGCTTGAAGTTCGACGAGGAATTCGATCGACTTGGCGAACGGCTGGGAACGTACGCGTACCTGAAAACGGCCGAAGACCAGGCCAACAGCACCTATCAACGGATGAAGGGCCGGCAGCAGCATGCCGGCAGCGAGGCGGCGCAGGCGGCGAGCTACATCCGACCGGAAATCTTGGCGATCCCGGCGAAAAAGATGAAAGAGTACATGGCGGCGAAGGAACTGGCGCCATACCGACTGGTGCTGGAGCGAATTCAGCGCTACAAGCCGCACACGCTGTCCGACGCTGAAGAAAAACTGCTCGCCATGCAGAGCGAGATGGCGGACGCCTCGAACCGCATCTTCCGGCAGCTCAACGACGCCGATCTCAAGTTCGGCATGGTCGAGGACGAGCACGGCGCGCTGGTCGAACTGTCGCACTCGTCGTTCTCAGCACTGCTCCACTCGCCTAATCGCGAGGTGCGAAAGACGGCGTTCCACCAATATTACGGCGTGTTCGGCGCCCACGAGAACACGCTGGCGGCGACGCTGGGCGGTTCGGTGCAGCGCGACGTGTATTATGCGACGGCTCGCGGGTACAAGAGCGCCCGGGCGGCGGCCCTGTTTCCCGACAACGTGCCCGTCGCCGTGTACGACAACCTCATCACCGAAGTTCGCCGCCGACTGCCGGCGCTCTATCGCTACCTCGATCTGCGGCGGCGGAAGATGAAGCTTAAGGCACTACATCAGTACGATACGTACGTGCCGATTCTGAGCGATCTCGACCAATCGCGCACCTGGAAGCAGGCCGTCGAAGCGGTGATCGGGTCGCTGGCGCCGCTGGGAAGCGAGTACTGCGGCGTGTTGGAGAAGGGGCTGACGACGGCCCGGTGGTCGGACCGCTACCCCAATCGCGGTAAGCAGAGCGGCGCCTTTAGCTGCGGCAGCTTCGACGGGGCGCCGTACATCTTGATGAACTACCAACCGACGGTGCTCGACCATGTGTTCACGCTAGCCCACGAGGCGGGGCACTCGATGCATAGCTACTACTCGGCGAAGTCGCAGCCGTTCGTCTACTACGATTACGTCATCTTCGTCGCCGAGGTCGCAAGCACGTTCAATGAACAACTGCTGAGCCGCCGGCTGATGGACGAGGCGAAGAACGACCAGGAACGAGCCTACCTCATCAACCGCGACATCGACGCCATCCGCGGCACGATCATCCGGCAGACGATGTTCGCCGAGTTCGAGAAGATCGCCCACGAAACGGCCGAGGCGGGCGAGCCGCTGACCGTCGATGCGTTCAAGAAGATTTACGGCGAGCTGCTAAAGGCGTATTTCGGGCCGGACTTTGCGATCGACGGCGACCTGAACCTGGAGTGTTTCCGCATCCCGCACTTTTACCGCGCGTTTTACGTGTACAAATACGCCACCGGGTTGTCGGCGGCGATCGCGCTGAGCGAGCGGGTACTGAGCGGCGGCAAAGCCGAGCTTAACGCCTATCTATCGTTCCTCAAAGGCGGCTGCTCGAAGGACCCGCTCGATTTACTCAAGGACGCCGGCGTCGACATGACAACCCCGGCGCCGGTGGCGGCGGCGCTGGATCGGTTTGAGTCGCTGGTGGCGGAGCTGGACGAGTTGTTGTAATGCCGCGACGTCCACTTAGCCCCCGGTCAGTGACCGGGGGCTAAATTACGTTTGCGTTAGGCGTCGCAGTTACTTCGCAGACTTCGCTTCGGCCTCTGCCCTTTCGCGTTCGCCGTGGCGGCGCATCTGGCTGAGAAGTTTCGTAATCTCCTCATGCACGGCCTGCGATTGGCTGACCACCAGATATCCCTTGCCCAAAACCTGCAACGATCCTTCGCCGGTGCCCGCCGACGCCCAGTGCTCCGGGGCGACGGTCTTAGTAATGGTCTCGCCGATCTCTTCCGTTTTCGTCCCCAACGTCGATACGATTTCGCGTACGTCGTAGACGATCGCCTCCAGGTGCGTATCGGCCTCCTCTTGGGTCGTGATCATCAGCACGTCGTCGCGGATGATGTACGTTAGCTGTTCGGTCCCGCTCTGCCGGAGCAGAAGCCGCAACGCGGAGTGCAAAGGAATGCTGTTGATCGTAAACGTGACTTCTACATCGGGCGATGCTGCTACTGAATCGAACGCGGGAATGTCGAATAGAATCGGAATGTCATACGTCTCGGAGAGAATAGCCGCAACCTCTCGAAGCGGTTGCTCGATGAAATCGAGCGGCTCTCTCAGATTCGACCGCAATGCGCGGTTGATCTTTTTCTCGCCAAGGCTGCTGCCGACGAGATCCGCCATATCCGCTTCTTCGGCCGTCTCATCGGTCTCGGACGGGTCCGCGGCGCCTTCGGTCTGAAACGCGGCTGGCTCCGCGCTAAACGGATCAATCCCATCGCCGTCGCTTGCCGAGGCGACGGCTTGCACGGCTAGGGACAGCGGCAGGGCGCCATCGCCTTGGGCCGGTGCATGGCCGCTTGCCAACCCAATGCCAGCGCCGAGCAGCAGGAGCGCTCCCAATGTAACTGTTATCGGAGCAACTGAACTCGTCATGGCAAGGACCTCACTTTGGGCGAGGCGGACCGCGTCTGCGGAGCACGCCGCGCTGTTTCCGTTGATGTAAGACAATCCAGCTTCAATCGTCGCGTCGATAAGCGGCGCCGAGGCATAAGCTGAAGCCGCTTGCGTCTTCGCGAGCGCACCCAGCGCCAACGGCAGACTAGCGCCACGCAGCAACAACTTCCGCTTAAGCAATTCCTTGCCGCGGCGCTGCCGGCCCTCGACCGTTCGCACCGACAGCCCCAGCTCCGCCGCGACTTCTTGGTTCGACTTGCCGAGCAGGTAGTGCAGCACGACGGCGCTGCGATACTTCTCCGGCAATAGGTTCAATTCATCGTCGAGCACGCGCCGCCAATGGCACTGGGCCACGTTTTGCAGGGCATCCTCGATCATCGTCAAATCATCCGGCAACGTCGTCTCACGGCGACGTGCCCGTTTGGCCGCAGCGCGAAGTGCAGTGCGGTACGCCACGCCGTACAGCCAGGGGCCGATGGTGTGGGCGACGCGCACCCGCGCCGCCTTCGCCGCCAGCACCAGGAACGTCGCTTGAAACGCCTCCTCCGCATCGTGCTCGTCGCGTAGCGTCCGGCGACAAACGCCCAGCACCAAGCCGCTGTGCCGTCGGACCAACTCACCGAACGCCTGCTCGTCGCGGGCGCCGACGAACTGGCGGAGCAGTTCGTCGTCTGCAACGGCCGGCGGCTGGTCGCCGTCGGAAAGCTCGGGTTCGCCGCGGTGTGTGTCCATCGCCCTACATGATAATCCCGCGACGGCGCGACTTCCGCTGGGGAATCTTTCAGGTTGGGACAAAGTTTTTCAGCGCGGGCAGAGAATCTCTGGCTCCCTCCCCCTTGCGGGGATGGGCACAACCGAGCACGGGCGACCCGAAGTCGCCCGAGCGCGGGGCGTTAGCTCTTGCGAAGCAGCTGGGGAGGGGGTGGGAAGCGGGTACACGCTTCAGTCACCCCTCCCTAACCCTCCCCATCAAGGGGAGGGGACGGGAGGATGACGCTACGGCTTGCGGTTGATAAACGTCGTGAGGAAGAGTCCCAACAGCAGGCCGCCGCCAAGAATGGCGATGAGCGGGTAAGGGGCGTATGCCTCGTCGTATGGTTCTAGACCGTGGTGAAGGTTGACTCCGAAAATAGCCGCCAACGTGGCGATGGGGAAGAAGCAGGCAACCAGGACGTTTAGGCGATGGGCGGCCGAGAGCGCTCCTCGGCTCGCTTCGGCCTCTTGTTCCGCGCGCTCAGCGACGGCGAAGTCGAGCGCATTCTTCGCGTCGTTGTGCAACAACTCGGCCGAGCGGGAAATCCCATACGCGCGATCGCGCCACAGCAGGAGCTGGCGATCGTCCGGGACCGCTTCGCGACCGGCTTGCAGTGCTTCGTGCAGATTGCGTGCGGCGCGGACCAGCGGATTCAGCCAATTGAGCAGCTCGAAATACTGGCGGGCCGTCACGGCGGCGTCTTCGGCCTGTTGGAGTTTTTCAACCACCTTTTCATATTCGGCAAGCAGTTGGCCGACGCCGGGCTGACTGGGGGCCGTGCCGGGCGGCGTCCAGGCGCCCCCCGCGTCGCGCCAGTAGATTCGACCCTCGCGCGATTGCACATCCGGCGATGGCGGCGCGTGCAGCACCAGCAGCAGGTGGCCGTCGGCCTCCATGATCCGCTGGCGGCCCGATTGCTCGCCCAGGCGGCGACGGAATAGGTCGGGCACGGCCCAAGTGGGCGGCAACAACGATCGACTGGCGGGTTCGGGCATGGCGTTAGTGATCCTTCGCGGGCGGGTTGTCGGGGCCGAACTGCGTGATCCAGTAGAACGGGCGGCCCGCCTCGTCGATGCGGAACTCGCCGGAGAGGCGGCCTTGGCTGAGCACGTTGTCAAACGCGCGGCGAACGTACGTCTTGCGGTTCGGGAATTTTACTTGGACCTTCGTCACGTCGATCTTACGCTCCGCAATGATGCGTTCGTCGAACAACAGCGGAATGCCCATGTGCGGCGTGAGCGCCTCCAGCGCCTGCGCGAGCGTGTAGCCGCTGATCTCCACGGTGGTGAAGCGGTACATGGCCGGCGCCATTTGGCGCGGCGTCTTGTCGGGCTTCCAGCCGGCGGGCCAGGTCGCCTGCTTGGGAACGGTGCGAACGACGCGAAGGACAAATGGCCCGCCGGGCGGCTGCTCGGGAAGCAGCCCCAGGCCGGCCGTGCGGAG
>JBGSYU010000709.1:0-2576 GCA_041750715.1 Lacipirellula sp. | reverse complement strand
CCGGCTTTTGGCGTGACAACGTCATCCACAAAGATGGTCATCCACAAAGATGCAGGACGACTCGTGGCAGTCTTATTGATCGGACTCCGCGCGCCCGACGAACTGGACGTCCACGCTGGCGATTAACGCCGATCGACGAGCTCGAAAAGGAACGGTTCGTTCGCTTCCGGCTTAACGTCGATCGTCAGCCCGCTCGTGCTGGACATCGCGTAGCGGCTTGGAATAAGCAGCCGCCCCAACGACTGCTCGCCAGCTTTCCTCGTCGCCTGGCGACTGGGATCCTGACTTTCGTAACAGTAGACGCTTACGTTATTCGGCCCGGTGCGAGCGCCATCGCCGCCGACGTATGTGGCCATCTCAAACGAGCCGTCGGGTTGAATCTCGCCCTGAGAAGGTTGCCCTCCCGTCGCATGTTGGAACAGCACGGTTCCAAACTTCAACGGTTGCCCCTTGAAGGTGACCTTACCTACGGCAGGCGCTAATTCCGGGGACTCTCCGCAGCCAAGCGCGAGCACAGTCGCAGCGCCTAATAGAGCGAGACGAAGCCGCCGCGACGAGAAGTGTGGCCGTCTGTCAGAAACCACCGTCGACAACGTCCCCTCCGTCTGCAGTCGCCAACGCGAAATAGGTCTTGAGTTCGATCCCATCGGCGATGTTATGAACGCTCCCATCGACAAACGCGAATTGCGTCACGCCAGGATGATAACTGCCCATTGGCAGGTGCGTAAAGTCGACCGGGGGGCGATTTAGCTGAATGTTCGGCGTAAATTCTACGACCTTCATCGAATAAGGCGCGTTTTGGAACCCGCCCAAGTACCAAGGCCGCACGTTGCCGGGGCTCTCTTCGCAACCGGTGGTTGGCGAGCAACTCCGGTGTACGAACTCGCCGATCATCAGGGTGTTGCTCTGGCCGTCGGTGATCTCGGATCCCTTTCGTTCGCGACCGAGAAACAACGGCGGCTTCGCGGGGGGCTTGACGATCTCGAACGTAAAAACGCCGTTTGGGGGAATGGGTCCAAATGCCGAAGGGGTGTCTTCCGCCGGATCGCGCTCGGGGACGGTCGCTCCGCAGACGCCGCTGTAGGTGTTAATCGCTCCCTCATCGTAGCCAAACTGACCCTGTGCGATCACCGGATCGGTCCAACTTGGGCAGATGAAAGCGCTAATTGGAATATCTCGCACCGGATCGGTGAAGGGGCCTTTTGCGACCGTGTACTCGAACTCGATTTGGTCGTAGATCGCTTTCTGCTCCATGTAGGGCAGCATTTCGGTAAATAGGTGCCGCTTATTAAAGTTCACGCCCGTCGTCCAAGTCGGCTGTCCGGCGTAGCCGAGCGGCAGGCGGTCGTTCTTGGCCGACATGAAGTTCTGCACCCCCAATCCCATTTGCTTGAGATTGTTGCTGCATTGGATGCGGCGCGCCGATTCGCGGGCGGCCTGCACCGCCGGCAGTAGCAGCGCGACGAGGACGCCTATAATCGCGATCACGACCAACAATTCAACGAGCGTGAAACCGCGACGCATTGGGCGGTCGACGTGCTGCGTGGAGAACGAGTCGTGCATCTCTCACCTCGATACTACGGGGCTATCGCTCAGACTACCGTTAAGGCTCGACGACGCACACGCCGCGACAGGCCCGCGCTGCTTGCTGCCTCAGGAAGCAGCGCCGGTTCCCTCTCGCGACGGCGGCACGTCGACTAGCCTTGTCGGCGGCGCCGAGCGCTGAAAAACAACGCTGCGATCCCTATCAGCATGGCGGCGGTCGGCTCCGGGATAACCGTCACGGCGCCCACCACGCTACCGCCCGTACCGAACTGCGCTCTGAAGATTACTAGATCGTCTGCGTCCACGTCGTTATCGTCGTTCGCGTCTCCGTCGGAAAGGTTTGCCGTCCCGGTTATTCCCAGTCCGCGTTGGAAGATGAGGAAGTCGTTTCCGTCGACGTCGCCGTCCCCGTCGAAGTCGGCGTCGTCCGCCGGCGGGGCGGCGAGCGTCAATTGCAGCGCCTGAATCCCTTGATTGGTCGACATCGCGTAAATCGTCGCCGTACTGCCGCTGATGGCGCCGAACTTGATCGACCCGGTGGCGTTGCCATTGCTGTCGAGTGTGCCGGAGGTGGTGGTCGCCGACGTTACCAGGACCGGCGTGGTGGGAATCGTGACGTCGTAGATTCTCACCAGCGAAGCATTGATATCGAGTGCAGCCAATAACGGCGTACCGCCAACCACGGCGTAGTCGACGGCGGTCTCGCCGCCGCTGGTCAGCGTAGCCGCTCCCAGGAATGTGCCTGTCGACCCGGTGTAACTCGACAGAGTTAGCGGCGCCAAAGCGACGGTCCCCCCTGGCTTCTTACCCCAAACATCGTTGACCGAAGCGGCGAAGGTGATGCCTCGACGGAAATCGCCGGCATTGGGCGGCGTGCCGCTGAACGCCACGGTACTGCCGGTATAGGCGAGGCCGTCGCCGGTGGTAAATACGGCGTAGCTATTGCTCACGGCATCGTATCCAGCGACCAGTCGCGTGGCGGCGCCGCTGCCGATCACGTCCAGCGTATCGCCGATGCGCGCGCCGGCGGC
>JBGSYU010000708.1:0-5920 GCA_041750715.1 Lacipirellula sp. | reverse complement strand
CTTTCCGAGCACCGGCATGACGTCGGTGAGGAACTCCACCGGAGGAAGTTCGGCGGCTACCGCCAGATTCGAATCGGTCGCCGCGGGCTCGACTTCAAACACGTCGACCTGCGCCACCGCGGCGCCGTCGGCGGCATTGTGCATCCGCAGGACGCCGTCTCCGCCCGCGGAGATTACCGTTTTCCCATCGGGGTGAAATGCGATCGCGTACACCGGCTTCATCTCGCCAGCCGCGGTGGCCACCAGCTCGGCGGCTTCGCGGTTGTAGGCGTCGAGCCGCGCCTTCTCTTCCGGCGTGCGGGCTGCCACTTCTTTGCCCTGAATCAGCTTCACATCCTCGGGCGGCAAGAAGGCGTCGGGCACGGCAAACACCCGTACATGGCCTTGTCCCTGGTCGCTGCTACCCGCCGCGAGCCGCGTGCCGTCGGCGCTGAACGCCACGGCAAAGATGCGGCCCGGCATCGCCGGGTAAACTCGGACAAGATTGCTGTCGTCGCCGATGGTGCGCTTAACGACGCGGTCCATCATGTACGTGCGCACCATGCCCTCGCCGCCGCCGATGGCCACCAGATCGCGCTGCGGATGTCGTGCAAGCGCAAAGATCGGTCCGCTCGGCACGCCGGGCGAAATGTTGGTCACGTTCTCGACGAGCCGCCCCGTCGCCGTCTCGACGAGCTTGAGCGATTGATCGCGCGAGCCGGAGACGACGAACTTGCCGTCGGTCGAGAACGCCGCGTCGAGCACCCAATCAGAGTGGGCGCCCTGCTCCATTTGCTGTTCGCCCGTTTCGGCGCTGACCATGTGCAACGTCGTGTCGGCGCCGCCGAAGGCGAGGCTCTTGCCGTCGGGCGACCACGCGACGCCGCCCAGCGTGTCGGCCGTCGCGGTGCGCGACAGCAGCAGCTCGCCGGTGGCGACTTCCCAGACTTGCAGCTCGCCTTGCTCGCCGGGCAGCCCGCCGGCCACGGCCAGCCGTGTGCCGTCCGGCGAAAACCGAATCGACTCGATTCGCGCGGCCAGTCCAATCAACCGGCGAGTGATCGCACGTTCGCCGCGCAGCGCCGCCGAGGCGTCGAGCAGCAGTGTTTCGTTCACGCCGCCGACGGCGATCAGACTGCCGTCCGGCGACACGTCGAGCGCGGCAATCGTCGCCGGCTTCGAATACTCCGGCGGATGCTCGGCGTCGTAATGCGGCAGCTCGGCCACCGCGTCGACTTCGGCGCCCGCGGCAATCCACCGTCGAAACAGGTCGATCTCGATCGCCGTGAGCGGGTCGCCCTCCTTCGGCATAAGCGCTTTGCCCGATTCATCTGGCGTGATCTGCGCGAGCAGTTCACTCGCTTCCAAGTCCCCGGGCGCCACCGCCACGGAGCCGCTCTCGCCCTCGGCCAGCATCCCCTCGCGGGACGTCAGGTTGACGCCGCCTTCCGCCCGGGCGGGCTGATGGCATCCTTGGCAGCGAGACCGGAGGATCGGCAGGACGTCTCGCTGGAAACTGACCGCTGCCGCAGCGGCCGATTCCGCGGCTGGTTCTTCGGCGACGAGCGGCGTAGCGACGACAGCGCAAGCCACCCACGCGAAGGCTCCGAAGAAGTGACGCGTCCATGTGTCAGACAATCGCGGCATAGCAAGAACCTGCGGTGAAGTGCGGGAGAGTCGCGTCCCTCAATTATAGCCGGGGCGGCCCGTTCCGTAGACCCTTTCGCGGCCGACTACGAGTCGCCAAACTTTTACGATCAATCGCTATATTCCGTCAACGGCGCTACCACCAGCCGAGAAATCGCCAATACGGCATGCCCACGCCCAGCCAAACGGCGAGGTGAAACAGCCCCACGGCAAGCCCCACGGCGAACCACCGCCGCGTCGAAACGTACCCCATCCCCGAGTAGATCACCACCTGCCCGGTCGAGTAGTTGGTGAGACAGCCGCACAGCGTTGAAAAGTAAGAAATCAGGGCGACCAGCAGCATTGGCGGGCTGCCGGCGGCTTTGCCGACGATGAAAAACGCCGCTGCCATCGCCATGATGTGGCCCGTGAGCATCGAGAAGCCATACATGGAGAAGAAGTAAATCAGCGCCAGCACGATCGCGGCGCTTACTCCGGAAATGCCGGCGACCTGCTCCTGCATCGCCTTGGCGAACCAGGCGATCACGCCGTTTGCCTCAAGCTGCTTGGCCATCGCCACAAGCCCGCCGAGCCAGATGAGCGCATCCCATGCTCCGCGGTCGCCGGTGAGTTCCCGCCAGTCGTCTAGATGGAACACGAGGATGCACGCGATTCCCAACAGCGCAATGCCCGCGGCGTATACGCCGTGAATCGGTTCGGTCGCCCAGCCGACGACCATGGCGATGAGCAACACGCCAACGGCAATCTGACGAGAACTCCACGGACCCATCGCGCGGAGCTCAGCTTCCGCCTCCTGCCGCGCTGCCGGAGAGCGCGTCAGATCGGGCGGGTGCAGGAGATAAAGCAGCCACGGCAGTAGCCCCATCCCCACCAAGCCCGGCAGCCAACTGCCCTTGAGCCACGTCGCCCAGTCCCATACGACGCCCAGCTCGTCGCGGGCAAAGGTTCCGAGCTGCGGGTTGGCGGCCATGCCGGTAAAAAACATCGCCGAGGCGATCAAATTGGCGTGCGAACCGCATAGCATGAGGTACCCGCCGGTACGTCGACGGTTGTTTTCGGGCGTGGCGCCCAGTGCCAGGACAAGAGCGTTTACGATGGGCGCCATCACGGCGCCGCCGCGCGCCGTGTTTGAAGGAATGATCGGTCCCAAAAGCAGTTCGGCGCCTGCAATGGCATAGCCCAATCCTAGCGTCGTGCCGCCGAGGGCGCGAATCAGCAACAGCGCGATGCGGCGACCGAAGCCGCTGCGAACGACCGTACCCGAAAGCAGAAACGCCGCGACGACGAGCCACACCGTGGCGTCCGAAAAGCCGGCGGCCATCGTTTCCACTGCGCCCGAGCCGCGCCCGAATGCGCCGCTCAGAAGCAACGCGACGAGCGCTACCAATACCAACGGACCCATGGCCAAAGGCCGCGAAAGAAACCCGATGATGGTCGCGGCAAAGACGGCGGCGAATAGCCACCCCTTTGCAGTCACGCCTTCGGGCGGTCCGGCGGCAAGCATGCCGCCCGCCACGGCCACGACTGGCAGCCAGCGAAGCGCCCAAGCGGCAATATCGCGCGGCGTGTCTTGCAAAATGACGCTCCGCGTTCTTTGGTCGAGTCCGCTATTGCGGAATCGCGTCCGCCGGGTTGATGAGGGAGTTGCCGGCTGGCGCTTGCTTCGCCGTCGGCTTCCCGGCGCCGCGAGCATCGTTGGCTTCGATCGCCGCGGAAAACTTTCGTTGCCCGTCGTTCGCCTTGATGATGTCCCACAACGGGAAGCGATCGGCGATCGCTTCGTCCGACAGACTCAGGTCCATCGACTCCAGCACGCGTACATACTCTTCGACGACGTCCATCAGGTCGCTGCCCGTCGACGAGTCCGCTGGCAACTCGGGGAACTGGGCCAACGCTTTCGCCCAGGAATCGAAGCTCCGCTCGTACAATTCCTTGGAGCCTGGCAGGTTGCCTTCCGAATTGAATTGTTGCTTCGCCTCGTGGGCCAACCGCCGAGCTTCGAGCGCTTCGGGCGTCTGCTCCAGGTCGCAGCGGATTCGCCAGTATTCGTAGTTTGCCACTTCGCGATTGCTATCGATAAGCTGGGCGCGGCGTCGCGCACTATCAATGCTGGACGCCAACAGGCGGGCCTCGGCGGCTTTATCCGGCTGCTCCTTCGCTAGCCGACCGGCAAGCTCGTCTACCGTGACGTCCATTAACTCGGACACCTCCTGCTGCAGCGTCGATTCTTCGGCGCTCGGATTGGACGGCGGCGATTCGTGAACTGCCCGCTGTTTCGGGCTCATTGAGGCGAGCGCCTCGTCTTTCATTTGGGCTTCCAGGGCCGGGCTCATCGCCTCGAGTTCGCCCCGGAGCTTCTTTTCTTCGTCCTGCCATTTCTCGAGATCCACCAAGCGGATCAAGTATTCGTCGGTCGACGGCATCTCGCGCGTGCCGTACTCGTTCCACAGCTTGGCGCCTTCCTGCCACGCGCGCTTCGCCAGTTGGCCGAACACGCCTTCCGTTTCAATCGCCTCGGCGTAGCTGATTTGGGCCCGAGCCGGCGAGTCGAAGAACGTGGTCGGGTTCTTCGTCCCCAGAGGTTGCCCGCCGCCGTCGATCGACGCCACCGCCTTCTCGTACCAGCCCTTTGAGACGAGCCAGTTGTCGCGCGAAGCCAAATCGCCTTCGGGATGCAGTTCCTCGTCCAGCTTGAACAGCTTGCGGTAAATCTCGTGCTCGTCGGCCCGGCCGACCTTGTTGCCGGTAAACCAGCCGAGATCGTCTAGCAGCGTGGGATTGTCGCGGTTGTAGCCGATGCCTTCCTTGAGGTACTGGATGCCCTGCTTCACGTAATAGAAACGGTCGCGGACGTTATCCACCTCCACGGACACGTTGTAGGACAAATTCCAGGCTTGATACTCCCACACCTTGATGAAGTACGGCTGCAGCCGGGCAAGCTGCTCCAACGTGGCTTGAAACGCCGACCAGTCTTCAGTTTTCTTATATTGGTTGGCCGTGCTCCACAGCATCGTCACTGCGACGCCGCGCAGGCCGAGCGTGGCCAGCCGAATCGTTTCGCTGGCGGGATCAATCGCGCCGAGATCGGCCTGACCCAATCGCGACTCGGTGCGAAGCTGCGCGAGCTTGCCGCCCTTTTCATCCCGCGTCGACGGGGCTCCCAGCCAGACGATCGGAATCGCCAGGATGATGAACGCCGCGAGATACGCGATTTTACGGAATAGCGGTGTATTGGGATTCATAATTCACCCGTAGGCGTAGCGACCGTCATCCTGAGCGGAGCGAAGGATCTAGCTAGGGTTCTAGATTCTTCGCTTCGCTCAGAATGACGCATCGCGCTGCAGCTTTCTGAAAACGGCACTAGGACCCACACCTACCGAGCGATCTCGCGCGTCCGCAGCAAAAAGTAACCGAGTATCGCCAGTCCGATCACATACCCCAGGCACACCGTCACGTCCTGAAACACTCGATCCCATGGCACATTGTACCCGTCGGTCGCGTAGCGGACCGTGCTGAACGCTCGGAAGTCGGGTAGGCACTGCGCTATCGCCCACATAATCGGCTTCGCGAAATAGGTATCGAACCCCGTGAGCAGGCCAGTCAACAGCCCCTCTTCAAGCTTGACCATCACGTTCGCCTGGGTGGCGATACGGTAGACCGATTCGGCGGGTCCGCCGCCGTAAGAGGCGCCCGTCGCGACATCGACGAAGTCCTGCCTCCAGAACCCCAGGATGATAAATCCCGCGGTGAACAAGAGGGCGACCGGTCCGCTCACGATCGTACTTATCGTTACGCCGACCGCGATCACAATGATCGCTTGCACCCAAATGCTCATGCATACTTTGGCGAAGCTGGCGATCGGCGAGCCGTCCGCTTGGCGGATATAGCAGTCGGCCTGGGCGAAGCCAAAGTACTGGCCGCGTTCCAGGCACTTTACCAGGACCTCGATCTTGCCGCCCTTGCTCACGAGGTCGTCGTTAAGCTTGATCTCGTCCATCGTCCCTGCGGCGTTCAACTCGTTCTTGAAGTCGAATTCCGCAACCTGGGCGTCTGCCGCGCCGAATCCTTGCGGCTCGCTCGTTAATCCGGTTTCCGGATTGCGAAGCTGAATTTCGCCTTCGATGTCCTGTCCGATGGTGCCTTTGTGCGTCTTGAAAACGCGGACGATGAGCGCCAGCCGTAGCCCATCGGAATCAATGGCCTTGCCGACATTGTCAAACGTCCAAATCGCGGTCGCGGGGGTGTTGCCGTCGATGAAGCTGCGATAAGTCCACTCGCTGCCTACGCTGATGCC
>JBGSYU010000707.1:0-5698 GCA_041750715.1 Lacipirellula sp. | reverse complement strand
TGAACGCCGTACAGAATCGCCGCTTGCGCGGCCGGCGTTAAGATCGCCGCGATGGCGGCGGAAAATAGACACATTCGAAGTTTCATTAGACAAACCTCCCCAAAGGCAAAAGTTGAATCGCAGTGCAATGAAAAAAATCTCCCTGTCTCGTCGTGCAAACGTCGCCGGTGTGTTTCTCCAGGTTCGTGAGGGTCGGCGGTGAAACCTCCATGCAGCGCTCATCTGGAACAGATGGGGGCTGCGACCGCGTGGACGAGGGACGAGCTTACGCGCTCAGTTTAGCTGTAGGTTAGGGCGGCGGCAACGATTTTTCGCCTCGGAACTGCGAAATAATTTGAAAGATCGCCCGCAGAGGCTTTTTTTACGAATGCTGGCAAGAGAATGTCAGGAATTTGATCTTGGCGCCCTTCCCACGTTTTGCGTCCCCCGGTTTGCGAATTGCTGGGCTTGGGGGCGTCTTAGGCCGCATTGGTTCGAGTCTCGGAGAGACTCGCCCACGTGGGGGGAACTTCTCCGAAACGCCCAATGGGCACTGGCGATGGCCGCAGTCCGCGTTGCTCCGGGTTATCTGCCCCGATACGATGAGGGCGTACGGGGCGTGGCGCAGCCTGGCTAGCGCGACTGCTTTGGGAGCAGTAGGTCGCAGGTTCGAATCCTGTCGCCCCGACTATAGAGTACATCCTCTGCTAGCGCGGTCGCCGCGGCGACAGGTTGCAAGTTCGAATCCTGTCGCCCCGATTACTAAAGCCGGAAACTGTAGCCGGGGTCTGCCGCCCCGGCGCCCTTGACCAAACGCCGGCTACACAAACGTCGGCTACACGTTCGTTCCCGTATGAAGTGGCTGTTGCTGTGCGAGCACAGCCCGCAACCGCTCAAATTCCTCGTGGCCGGCAAAGTGCAGCGTGATTCGGCCGCGGCCTTTGGCTGACTGTTTGATCTGGACCTTCGTGCCCAGCGACAGGCTTAGTTGCTCTTCCATGTCCCGAATGTGCTGGCCCGGCTGCATCGGCGAGGGGCGGCTGTTGCCCTCGGCGTCGACGATCGACAGCGGCTGCCCGTCGGTGCGGCGGAGGTGGTCGGAGACCGCATGCTCGGTGGCCCGAACCGATAGCGATTCGTTCTGAATGCGGCGGGCGAATTCAAGCTGTTCGTGCTCGTCGCCCAGCGGCAACAGGGCGCGGGCGTGTCCGGCGGTGACGTCGCCGCGAGCGATCATGTCCTTGATCTCTTGCGGCAGCTCGAGCAGCCGCAGGAGGTTTGAAATGGTCGAGCGGTCGACGCTCACCCGCGCCGCCAAGTCTTCCTGGGTGCAGGCGTACTCGTCCATGTAGCGCTTGAACGACGCCGCCTTTTCGATCGCGTTGAGGTCTTTGCGCTGAACGTTCTCGACGATCGCGAGCTCGGCCATTTGCCGGTCGGAGGTCTCGCGAATCTGAACGGGAACGCGCTCCCAGCCCGCCATCTGGGCGGCCCGCAGCCGCCGCTCGCCGGCGATGACTTGGTAGCCGAACTCCGCGCGACGGACGAGAATCGGTTGCAGAAAGCCGTGCGTGCGGATGCTATCGCACAGGTCGGCGATTTCCGCTTCGTCGAAGTGCGTCCGCGGCTGGTAGGGATTCGCGCTCACCGCAGTCAGCGGCAACCACTGCTGCCCGTCCGCCGAGCGCGTCACGTCGCTGGCGTCTTCGCTTCCCGACGCTAGCATCTCCGGTTCGCTAGCAGTCGCCTGCCCAAACCCGGCGTCCGCAGGCGCGGCGACTTGCATCGGCGCGTCGAAGCTGCGGCCCAACAACGCTTCTAACCCGCGACCCAAGCGACGTTCTCTAGACACGCTCCAATACCTCCTGGCACAGTTCCACGTAAGCGCGGGCGCCCCGGCTGCGGGGTGCATAGTCGATTACCGAGCGCCCATGGCTCGGCGCTTCGGACACGGCCGCATCTCGTGGAATCACCGTGGAAAAGACAATATCGCCGAAAAAATCCCGCACCTCACGATCGACCTCAGCCGTTAGCTCCAGGGCCGCGTCGTACATGGTGAGCAGGATCCCGCCAAATTCTAATCGGCTATTTCGACGCGAAATCACTTGTCGGATTACCTCGATCATTTGGGTCAGCCCCTCCATCGCAAAATACTCGCACTGGATCGGCATGAGCACTTCGCTAGCACTGGCCAGGGCCGTGCGGGTGAGGGCGCCGACCGAGGGGGGGCAGTCGATCAGCACCGCGTCGAACGAGCCTAAGCTGCCGGCCAAATGCGTGGCTAGCATCAGCGACCGCGAGTCGGACGAGTTTGCCAGGGCTTCCACGTCTTCAAAACTACGGGCGCCCGGCAGCAGCGACAGGTTCGGCAGATAGGTCTCGCGAAACGACTGGCGCAGCGGGCGGGTGTCGATGAGCGCGTGCCGGTCGTCGGGCTTGTGACCCAAGCCGGTGGTGGCATTGCACTGCGGGTCGAGGTCGACCAGCAGCGTCTTTTGACCAGACATCGCTAAGCCGCAAGCGAGGTTCAGCGCGGTGGTCGTTTTGCCGACGCCGCCCTTCTGGTTCGCGATGCAGATAACCCGGGGCATACCAACGGCTCGTGGTGATGAAAGCGAGCCGGGCCGTCCCGGCCCCGGCGGGTCGAGATTGTAGGCCCCCCCTCCGCCCCGACAACGGCAGTTAGCGCCAAATTGGCGTTCCACATGAAACGCTCAAACTACATGAACCCCGCAGAGCGCGAAACCTGCCTAGACGGTTTCCCGTGAAACGGCGGGCGTGCCTACTCCAGCGGGTTAATCACCAGCCCGCTCAGCAGCTTCGGATAGAAAAAGGTGCTCTTCGCCGGCATCCGCTCGCCGGCATTGGAGATGGCGCGGATGTGCTCGACCGTCGCTGGCATCACCAGGGCGGCCAGCTCAAACCGTCCGCCGCTGCCCTCTTGGCCGGTGAGGTCGCGACCGGCGGCGTCCCCTTCCCGCAGGCCAACCGGCACTTCGGACAGGGCGCGAACGTACTTGGGGGCAGGCAGACTCGGGGCGTCGAGCAACGTGTCAACGATCAACCGATGGAGAATGCCCACGCCCAGACCTTGCCAGTCGGCGCAGTGGTCGGACGCGACCTCAGCCATTTTCGTGCGCCCAGCTTCGGTAATGCGGGCCAGGGTCCAGCGATTGTCTTGGGCCGTGTAGAGGCCAAACGTTCCTTGCTCGCCGTCCGCTTCGATTTCTTCCCACAGGGTGAGAGCCCGATCGGAACCCACGCCGGCGGGTTCGGTGGTGAACGAGTCGCCCAGCTTGGCGGCCAACTGCTCGGCCGTCATCGCCGGCAGCCCGCGGAAGAGCCGGTGGGTCGGCAGGACGAGCATGCCGTCATCGCTCATCGAGACGCACATCATCAGCACGAAGTTGGCCGGATGCTCGGGCGAGAGCTCCTCGCCGCGCTCCGCCATTTCCGTCGCCAAATCGTCGCGGAGGTTCACCGCGGTTTCGTAGCGGTGATGGCCGTCGGCGATGTACACCGGCTTGCCGGCCATCGCGGCGGCGACCTGGTTGATGATTGAGATCTCGGTCACCGGCCAGACCCGGTGGACGACGCCCAGGTGGTCGGTCGCGACGAGCGGCGTCTGGCCGACGATGGCCGCTTCCAATATCCTCTGAGCTTCGTTCTCCGGATCCGGGTACAGCCCAAAAATCTGGCTGAGGTTCGCCCGGCACGCCTTCCACAGCTTGAACCGATCCGCCTTGGCGCCGCTGTGGGTCTCTTCGTGCGGATGGATGTTGCCTTCGCCAATCCGCTCCAGCCGGCAACGGCCCATGAAGCCGCGACGGGTGAACGTCTGCCCCCGCTCGACAAACTCCTGGTGGTAAACGTAGATCGCGGGATCGCCCTCGGTGAACAGCACTCCCTCGCGCATCCAGTTCCGCAGGAACCGCGCGGCGCGCGTGTACCGATTGCTGTGGTCGTCGTCCCCGGGCTCGTCGCGATTGAGGATCAAACGCACGACATTCGCCGGGTGCTTCTTGTAAAGCTGGTCCTGCAGCTCCGGGTCGATCACGTCGTACGGCGGAGCGATAACGTCGCTCAGTGAACCGACGTGGCCAAGGTCGTAGCGGATGCCGCGAAAGGCGGAAATGGAGGGCATGGCGGGAAGAAGGACGGTGGGATACTTGACGGGTTTGAACTAGGCCCGACAGTTTACGCCAATTTCAAGTGAAGCGGAATCCAACCGGCCGAACGGGCACGCTATAATTGGGAAATCGCTCGCACCTCCTCTCGGCCTCGTCGATGCACCCCAATAAGCATATTCGCGAGGCCTTGAGGTACGCCGAGCAGCGGGGGTGGCGAATCGTCATGTCGCGCGGACATGCGTTTTGCCGGATCCTTTGCGGCCACGGCCATCGCACCTGCCAGAAGTCGGTGTGGTCTACGCCACACCATCCCGAAGACCACGCCAAAGACATTCGCGACTTTGTCGACTCTTGCCCAGGAGAGGCGCCCCATGAATCCTGATTTCTATGTGATCCTCAAGGCAAACGAACTGACCGACGAACTTGCCGATGCCGTCTACAACGCCGGCTTCGATGACTCAAGCCTTGTTATGCGGACCGGCGGCGCCGCGATCTGGATTCGCCACCGCCCGGGTGAGTTGGCCGATGTGATACGAGAGGCCTTGAGCCAAGCTAAACGGGGAGGGCTCGTCGTCGCTCACGTCGAAATGGCGAGCGAGGTCTTCGCCTAGTCAATAAATAAAACCGCCAACTTTCGCCGGCGGTTAGAGTCATTTCAGGATGTAAACGTGCCGGCCTAGTACCGGTAGTACTCCGGCTTATACGGCCCCTCGACCGGCACGCCGATGTACTCCGCCTGCTTCGGCGTGAGCTTCGTCAGCTTCACGCCCAGCTTGGCCAGGTGCAGCCGGGCGACTTCCTCATCCAGCTTCTTAGGCAGGACGTGAACCCCGAGCTCGTAGTCGTCGGTGTTTTGCCACAGGGCGAGTTGGGCAAGCACCTGGTTCGTAAAACTGGTGCTCATCACAAACGACGGATGGCCAGTGGCGCAGCCGAGGTTCACCAGCCGGCCTTCGGCCAGCACGACGATCGAACTGCCGGTCGACTTAAACGTGTACTTGTCGACGGCGCCAACGTCTGCCGGCTTGATTCGCTCGACCTTCGCCCGGCCGGCCTTCACTTCGGCGTTCAGCCAGGCCATGTCGATTTCAAGATCGAAGTGGCCAATGTTGCAGACGATCGCATCGTTCTTCATCTGGGCGATGTGCGCGCCGGTGATGACGTCGCGGCAGCCAGTGGTGGTGACGAAGATGTCGCCGCGGGCGGCGGCGTCTTCCATCGTGGTTAGCTCGTACCCTTCCATGCTCGCTTGCAGGGCGAGGATCGGGTCGATCTCGGTGAGCACCACCCGGGCGCCGAGGCCCCGCATGCTTTGGGCGCAACCCTTGCCCACGTCGCCGTAGCCGGCGATAACCACCACCTTGCCGGCGATCATCACGTCAGTCGCCCGCTTGATGCCGTCGGCCAGCGACTCGCGGCAGCCATACAGGTTGTCGAACTTGCTCTTAGTCACCGAGTCGTTCACGTTGATCGCCGGCACCTTCAGCTCGCCGCGCTCGTGCATCTGGTACAGGCGGTGAACCCCCGTCGTGGTCTCCTCGCTCAGCCCCCGAATCTCGCCGAGCATCTCGGGGAACTTGTTATGAACC
>JBGSYU010000706.1:0-2110 GCA_041750715.1 Lacipirellula sp. | reverse complement strand
TTGGCGGAGCTGACTGAAGTGTCGCGTTATCTTTCGGACGGCGAGCGCAAGACGGCCGAAGAACTTTTTGCGATGGTCCGCCAGCGGGATGACCTCGACTACGCGGAAGCATTGCAGTGGCAGCTCAAGGCGTGGTTGTTCGCGCACATAGCGCTGACCTATCCGCTGCTGATGGCGGCGGGGCTGCATGCGTGGACGGCACACCTGTTCTATGGGGGCGTGCCGTGAGAGACCCTCGCGAGCCGCTAACGACCGACGGCTACCAGCGTCCGCAGCAGGCGTGGCAGTGCGGCCTGGCCGATGAGGGTCCGCCTTGCCCCCTGGGGCCGACAGGCAGCGGCCACTGTCCGGCCATGGCGGCATGCCGGCCTTTGCGCGACGGCGAGCGATGGCATTGCAATCGCTCGTCGCTGCGTGGCGGGGTGTGCGCGGACGGGCCGGACCATGAGGGTCGATGCCCGATCGTATTCCGCTGCACGCCCGTACGGTCGTTGCGGACGCGGCGTGGTCGGTTCATCGTCGGCGTAGCCGTCGCCGCGATTGGGGCGGCGTGCATGGCCCTGAGTGGTTCTTGGCGGAATGAACTGATTGCCCCGGGGCCGTTGTCGGTGCATCACGCTCAACTGCTCGATGGCGAACACGCAACGCTGCGTTGTGCCCAGTGTCATGCGGCTGGCGAGGCGTCGATCGTACAGTGGTGGAAGCGCACGACCGGCGCCAACGGGCAGGGGGCGACGCAGTCGACGTTGTGCGCGGCTTGTCATTCGGAGACGGTAGATCGGGAGTTCTCGCTTGCGGCGCATGGGGTGGCGATTGAAACGCTGGCGAGCGCCGGGGGCGCTCGCGCCCCGGCTCGCTTGGAGGATCGACTTCGCGATCCTCGTGAGTCGATTGCTTGCTCAGCATGCCATCGCGAGCATCAGGGGCAGAACCACAACCTCGTCGCGATGAGTAGCGATGCGTGTCAGGCTTGCCATCGCCAGCGGTACGACAGTTTCGCGGGCGATCATGCGGACTTCGCGCAGTGGCCGTACCAGCGGCGAACGCGCATCGCGTTCGACCACGCGTCGCACCAGGCGAAGCACTACCCGGCGGAGAAGCAGCCATTCACGTGCGCCGCTTGTCACCAGCCGGACGCGACGGGCGAGCGGCAACTCACAGGCAGCTACGCGACCACCTGCGCCGAGTGTCACGACAAGTCGATCGCGACGAGCCTCGCAGACGGCATGCCGTTGATCGCTTTGCCGACATTAGACGTGGACGCCTTGAGCGAGGCGGGGCACGACGTGGGTCCGTGGCCAGACGACGCGACCGGCGATTTTGAAGGGGCGGCGCCGATGCCGACGGCGCTGCTGCTCGCGACGAATCCGCAGCTTGAGGAATCACTGAAAGAGCTTGGTCCGTCGCTCGATTTATACGACGTCGATCCGGACGACGCCCAGCAACTTCGCGCGGCCGCGGTGGTCGGCGGCGGGTATCGGGAGCTCACTGACGATCTGGCCGAGCGTGGTCAGGCGGCCATCGCCGAAAGGTTGAGCAAGGTGCTTTCGCGGGAGGTCGCCGGGAGTGAACTGGTAGGTTTGGCTGGCGGGTTGTCGCCGGACGTGGCTCGGGCCTATTGGGATCGCTGGTTCGCTAAGCCGCAAGCGGCGGACGGCGGGCAGGGCGATCGGGCGGCCGAGCTAAGTAAAGTGACAGCGGGCGGGTGGGTTCGAGATGACCTGACGTTGTCGCTGCGATACCGACCGGTCGGACACGCCGACCCTTGGCTGCGCGCCTGGCTCGATGTGCTGACGGAAGCGGCCAGAGGGGCGAACGGCGCGTGGTTTGAACCGTTGTTTCGCGCGGCGATGAAGCCCACGGCGCCCGGCCAGTGCGGCAGTTGCCACAGCGTCGATCGAGCGGCTGACGGCGGGTTTACGATTCAGTGGCGGCCGTTCGAACCGGCGGATGAACCGCGTAGTTTCACGCGATTCAGTCACGGCCCGCACATAATACAACCGCAGACCGGCGACTGCGCCAGTTGCCATCGGATCTCCGCCAACGCTCAAGCAGTGGCGAGCTACTCCGGCGACGATCCGCAAGAGTTTGTCGCGGGTTTTGAGCCGAT
>JBGSYU010000705.1:0-1809 GCA_041750715.1 Lacipirellula sp. | reverse complement strand
GTGCCGCTCGGCCAAGGGCAGGGCGGCGCCGGCGGCGGCGAGTTCGTGCCGCAGGCGTTTGAATTGCTCGGTTAAATGGGCGTCGTCGAGGACGAAGCGGACGTAGTCTTCGACGACGCGCAGGCCTTCGGTCGCCCGGTTGAGCGAAGCGTCGAGGATGCGCAGGGCGGCGTGGTCGGTGTTCATTTAGCGTGGAAGCCGCAGTGGAGTCATCCTGAGCGGAGCGAGGGATCTAGCGTTGGGCTAGATTCTTCGCTTTGCTCAGAATGAGGTTTTCTAGGGTTTTGGGTGCTAGCGGGCGCCGGGGGCGGGGACGCCCCGGCTCGCTCAGGCGGCAAACCGACCTCGCCGGTCGCCGGCATTATCGTTATCTTCCCCTTCTTCCCACAACGATAGGTGTCGCGATACGCTCGTGTACCGCTTTGGCCCGATCGTACCGCGCTACAGCGCCCATTTACGGACTGCGTAACAGCACGTTAAACCCCTACGGTCACTGGGGTTGCCTTGAATTGGCGGCCCGGCGGCCTAAACTTTCACACCGCTCATCTCCGGCGAGTCGGGGGGCGGCGGGCCTCTCTCATTGAGAGGTCGCGTCCCGTTCCCTCGGCTCACGGAGCGGCGGTTTTCAGCGACGGCGGGAATCCATCAATCGTGCCGCAGCCCAAGCTCCACTGGTCGATCCACCTCTGGCCGGGTTTGCCACAACTGTGGACGCGGGGGTCTTGGGTAGGGTTGACCCTGGCGGTAGGATTTACCGCGCTGGCGAACGTGTTGGCGGTGGCGACATTCATTTGGAACGAGTGGCTCGCCAGCAACATCCGAGGGGCCGCCTTGGTCACGCTGGCAGTCGTGTGGCTGCTCGCCTGGATTGAGGGCCGGGCCGATTGGCGGCGACTGCTCGTTGAACTGTCGGCTGGCGAAAGCGCAGTGCCCGATGCCGCCGAGCAGAGCGACCGTTGGTTTCGCGAGGCGCAGGGCGCGTACCTAGCCGGCGACTGGGTGTCGGCCGAACAGACACTGCTAAAATTACTGAAGCAAGACCCGCGCGACGCGGAGGCCCGGCTGATGTTGGCCACCCTCTGGCGGCACGAGGGACGACCCCACGCGGCGGCCGAGGAACTCGACCGACTGGATCGGCTGGAAACGTCCGCAGCGTGGAAGAATGAGATAGGCTGGGAGCGCGAACGAATCCGCCCCGCTAGCGTAGTAGAGACTTATGATATTCCATCCGCAAAGCCGCAGGCGGCGGTGAAGCTGCCGCTTGCGGCTTAGCGGCTACAAAAACGGAGAGGGGCTATGTACGAACGGTTTACCGACCGCGCCCGAAAGGTCATGCAGCTGGCCAATCAAGAGGCCCAGCGCTTCAATCATGAATACATCGGCACCGAGCACGTGCTGCTGGGCCTCATTAAAGAGGGCTCCGGCGTCGCCGCCAATGTGCTGAAAAATCTCGACGTCGATCTGCGAAAGATTCGGCTTGAGGTCGAAAAGCTCGTCCAGAGCGGACCCGACATGGTCACCATGGGCAAGCTGCCGCAGACGCCGCGCGCCAAGAAGGTCATCGAGTATTCGATGGAAGAGGCCCGGCATCTCAATCACAACTACGTCGGCACCGAGCATATCCTGCTCGGGCTGCTGCGCGAGCAGGAAGGCGTCGCCGCGCAGGTGCTGATGAACCTGGGGCTGAAGCTGGAGGAAGTTCGCGAGGAAGTGCTCAACCTGCTGGGCCACGGCTTGGAAGGCGAGGAGAGCAGCCGCGGCGGCCGTGCCGGCAGCGGCGGCGGCGGTGGGGGCGGCGAAGGCGAAGAG
>JBGSYU010000704.1:0-3430 GCA_041750715.1 Lacipirellula sp. | reverse complement strand
TCCCCGACTACGCGGCGGCGATTCGAGAAATCTGCGGCGAAGACGTTCAGGGCGACGCGACGGAGGGTTCGGGCGTCCCCCGCAGCGGGTTGCACGTCCGCTGCCCGCATTGCCACAATCCCATCGAGCTGGTGCCCGACGACGAGTTGGAGAGCATTCAGTGCGGCTCCTGCGGCAGCCAGTTCAGTCTCACCACCGATGAGGAAGACGCGACCCGGGACGCCCGCAGCATCGCCCAGATCGGCCACTTCAAGTTGGTGGAACGACTCGGCATGGGGGCGTTTGGTTCGGTTTGGAAAGCGCAGGATCTCGAACTCGACCGCACGGTGGCCATCAAAATCCCGCGAGGCGGTCAGCTCGACAAGCAGCAACAGGATTTTTTCTTCCGCGAGGCGCGATCGGCGGCGCAGCTTCGCCATCCGAACATCGTGCCGGTATACGAAGTGGGCCGCGACGGCGACACGCTGTACATCGTCAGCGAGCTGGTGCGGGGGATCACCCTTTCGGACAGGCTGACGGCCGGGCCGATGACGGCGCGCGAGGCGGCGGAACTATGCGCAAAGATCGCCGAGGCCCAGCATCACGCCCACGAGCACGGCGTGATCCATCGCGACTTGAAGCCGGCCAACATCATGCTCGACGCCGCCGGCGAGCCGCACCTGATGGACTTCGGTTTGGCCCGCCGCGAAGCGAATGAAATCACGATGACGCTCGACGGCCAGGTCCTCGGCACGCCGGCGTACATGTCGCCTGAGCAGGCGCAGGGCGAAGCCCATACCGCCGACCGCCGCAGCGACGTGTACTCGCTAGGCGTCATCCTCTTCGAACTACTTACCGGCGAACTCCCGTTCCGCGGCAACGCGCGGATGATGATCCATCAGGTGATTCACGAGGAGCCGCCGAGCCCGCGGAAGCTGAATGCCAGTGTGCCGAAAGACTTGGAGACGATTGCGCTAAAGTGCCTCGAAAAGGACCCCACGCGACGGTATCGAACGGCACAAGAATTATCGACGGAGTTCCGACGATTTCTCTCTGGCGTACCGATCCTTGCCCGCCCTATTAGCCGCCGCGAGCGGGCTGCAAAATGGGTTCGCCGGCATCAAGCCGTGTCGGCTCTGTCGTCGGCGGTGGTGATAGCGCTGCTCCTGGGAACCGTGGTTTCGGCCTATTTCGCGATCGACGCGCGACGGCAGGCCAGCATGGCGTCGGCGGGGGAACGAGAGGCGCTCTCGTCTAAGCAGGAAGCGGACGCTGCCCGCGTCGAAGAAGCCCGCGCTCGCCAGGACGCCGAAGCCGTGAACGACTTTCTGGTTAAGGCGTTTGAGAGTCCTGACCCGGCGCGTTACGGTCGGTCGATAACGGTGGCCGAGGTGCTCGATCGCGCGGAAGCGGAACTCGCTGAAGAGATGGTCGACCAGCCGCTGACCCGTGCGGCCTTGCTCGACGCTATTGGCAGGTCACGGCTGGCGTTGGGGATTTACGAGCCGGCCCTCGGCCCGCTGACTCAGGCAAGAGAATTGCGAGAGCGCGAACTCGGCGCGGACCACCAGTCGACGCTAGCGTCGATGAATAATCTCGCCTATGGTCTTGCGAGCGCTGGGCGAAACGACGAAGCGATTCAACTTTACGAACAAGCGCTCGTGGCTAAGCGCGAGAAGTTAGGGGCCGATGACCCCGGCACGCTCATCTCCATGAGCAATCTTGCGAATGAGTACGAAATGGCTGGCCGCATCGACGAAGCGATTCAACTTCATGAACAAGCCCTCGCAACGAAGCGAGAGAAGCTAGGAGCGGACGATCCCCAAACGCTGATCTCCATGACAAGCCTTGCGGCAGCGTATTACAGCGCGGATCGTCTTGACGAAGCGATTCCGCTCCAAGAGGAAGCGCTGGCGGCGATGCGGAAGAAGCTAGGCGCTGACCATCCCCATACGCTGACTTCGATGGGCCATTTGGCCAATGCGTATTTTACGAAGGGGCGTTCCGATGAAGCGATCTCGCTCTACTTACTTGCGCTTTCTGCGCGACGAAAGAGTTTGGGCGCCGAACATCCCGACACGCTTACTACCATAGCAAGTCTCGCCGGCGCGTATAGCGACGCAAAGCGGTTTGACGAAGCGATCCCGCAACTCGAACAAGTTCTTGCCGCGCGACGAAAGAATTTGCCGGCCGATCACCCAGACACCCTCCTCTCGATGAACAATCTGGCAAACGTCTTTATGGAGGCCGGTCGTATTGACGATGCATTGCCTCTTTTTGAACAGGCCTTAGCCGCGAGGCGGCAAAAGCTGGGGGTCGACCACTCCGATACGCTCCGCTCGATGCATGGTCTTGCCTATGCTTACGCTAAAACTGGCCGCATGGACGAGGCGATATCGCTTTGCGAACAAGCCCTCGCTGCGCGGCGGGCTAAGCTGAAGGCCGACCACCCCGACGTGCTTTTCGCCATGAAGAATCTTGCCCATGTTCATGTCATGGCGGGAAACATCGACGATGCGATTCCACTTTTCGAACAAGTTCTGGCCGCCCAGCGACGGAACTTCGGCGCGGACCACACCGACACTTTGAAAACTGTTCAGGAGCTTGCGAAGGCGCAGCAAACCTCGGATCAATAGCTTGGCGATGGAACAACAACGTCCGCAAGTTGTGATCTTGGGCGGCGGGTTTGCCGGCGTCTATGCCGCGAAGTATCTGTTGCGCGGGTTGCGGCGCGCGGGTCTTCGCGATGTCGATGTGGCGCTCGTAAGCCGCGAGAACTATCTCACGTTCCAGCCGCTGTTGCCGGAAGTCGTCGCCGGCGGAATCAACACGCTGCACGCGATCAGTCCCATCCGCCGCATCGTGCCTTGACGCGCCGCCGCCCATGTGATACGGTTACCCATATGAAGACGACCATAGATATTGCCGACGATGTTTTGACGCGGGCCAAGCAGCTCGCCCATCGTGAAAAAACGACCCTCAAGGTCCTCGCCGAGGAAGGTCTGCGGTTGGTGCTAGAACGCCGGCAGCAGCACTCCGGAATTAAGATTGAACCGGTCATTTTCACTGGCAATGGCTTGCAATCCGGATTGCCCGACGACTTCGTCGACAACATTCGCGATTGGGCGTATCAAGACGAGCCGCAATGATTGCCGTCGACACCAATTTGCTCGTCTACGCCAGTCGCGGCGACACGGTATGGCACCAGGAAGCTGCAGCGCTGCTCGCGGGGCTGGCCAACGGGCGGCAGCATTGGGCAATCCCGTGGCCGTGCGTGCATGAGTTTCTGGGATGCGTGACGCGACCGAGGTATTTCAATCCGCCGACGCCCGTCGATCGGGCGCTGGCAACGATCGAAGCCTGGCGCGAGTCTCCGGCGCTGCAACTGATTGGCGAAGGTACAGGGTATTGGGAAGTCCTGTCGCGCTTAGTGAAGAACGCGAAGCTGGTT
>JBGSYU010000703.1:0-6305 GCA_041750715.1 Lacipirellula sp. | reverse complement strand
CGCATGCTGTGAAACGTGCGGTAGAAGTGTACGATCTCGTCGACCGTCGCGTCGACGCTATCGCAGACTTTGTACAGGCTGAAGTCGACGGGCGAGATCATCGCGCCGCCCAAGAGATGGCGGTCGATGAATTGGTGAAAGTCATGCCAGTACGTGCCGCCCGGTTCGTCGAGCATCACGACGGGCACAATCTCGCGCTTGCCGGTTTGCAGCAGCGTCAGCACCTCCAGCCCTTCGTCGAGCGTGCCGAAGCCGCCGGGCAGGCAGACCACGGCGTCGCACTCCTTCACGAACATCAGCTTGCGCGTGAAGAAGTACTTCATGTTCACCAGCTTCTCGTCGCCGCGAATCACTTCGTTGGCCGATTGCTCGAAGGGGAGCATGATGTTCAGGCCCATCGAATGCTCGCGGCCCGCGCCGCGGTGGCCGGCCTCCATAATGCCGCTGGCGGCGCCGGTGACGACCAGCCACTCCTGGGCCGCCATTTCCATGCCCAGTTGCATTGCCTGCTTGTAGGCCGGCGCGTCGGGCGGCGTGCGAGCCGAGCCGAAGACCGTCACCTTTCGCCGGCCGCGGTAGTTGGCGAACACCTTAAAGGCGTAACGCAGCTCGCGGAGCGTGCGGCTGAGAATTTTCAGATCGCCGCGGTCGATCTTGTCGGCGTGAAGCTTGTCGGCCGACTCGCGGATCATCGCGATGAGATCGGCGATCTGGTCGGTCTCCAGCGGCAGTTCGGGATTTAGCGGGAGGTTTGGTTCGATCGTCGACATGGCGGTCTCTTCGGTGCAATGTCATTCTTGGCGCGGAACGGGCGGCAGGCCCAGCGCGGAGTCATCCTGAGCAGAGCGAAGGATCTAGCGTGGCGCCAGATTCTTCACCTCGCTCAGAATGACAAGGCAGAACAAAAACAGCCCGGCAAAGCTGCCGGGCTGTCGGTGGTAGTTAAAATCCGTCGGCCGCGGCGATTCGCACGCTCAGGCCGAGGGGCGACGATAATACTGGTACGCCAGCAGCACCTCGTACAGATCGGCCGAGACCGTGATCTCGTCGTCGTCGAAGTCGCTCAGCCAGGTCCGGCGGCTGTTGACTGCATCGGCCAGCAGCGGCAACACCTCGCTCAGGGCGACCGTGACGCACGGTTTGCCGGCGGCGGTCTTGGCGAGGGTGGGCGCGGCGGTTTCTTCCGGGCCGCGGTAAACTCTCAGGTAGCTAGCAGACATGTCGAGGGGTCCTTCCCGTCGGTGACGTGTCAGAAACGTGTCCTGGAAGCGGCGTCCTGTCGGCTCATCCCAAGCCGGCGTACAGACGCTCGCACGAGCGCCCCCCTCGCTTCACACGGTATCGGCTGGCGCGAATATCAATGTTGAGCCTGAGGCGTAGAAAAAGCGGAATAACCCTGCGACGCCTGCTAGCACGAAGAATCTGTATATAGCCCGGCCATCCTGGCCGGATTATCGAGCCGGTTCGCCCCCGTGACAGCGCCGCAACTCGTCGAGCCAGGATGGCTCGGCTATGTCTTGCCTCTAGAGCCGGGTGCTGGCATCGCCTACGATAAATGCGGTAAACCAATAAACGCCGACGCTACGCTAGCACGACCATGGACTTTCGCGAACGACTGCAACGAGCCGCCCTCCGCGGCGAACAGGCCCGCAACGCCAAAGTGCGAGACGAAGCCGCCAAGGCCCTGAGCGAAGAAGAATGCCGGCGGCTGCACTCGAACTACCGCCTGGTGCTGAACGACCACATCGAGAGCTGCCTGAAGCAGCTCGCCGAGAACTTTCCCGGCTTCAACTACGAACCGGTGATCAGCGACAAGGGTTGGGGCGCCGCCGTGCGCCGGGACGATTTCGGCATGACCGGCGGCCGGCGCGATAGCCTCTTCAGCCGACTTGAAGTGCTCGTCAGCCCGCACAACCAGTATCACGTGCTGGACATTACGGCGAAGGGAGCCGTGCGGAACAAGGAGAACTTCAGCCGCAATCACTACCAGTTGCTCAAGGACGCCGACCTGGATGCATTTCGGAATCTCGTCGAGCAGTGGACGCTCGACTACGCCGAACACTATGCGGCGGGCGCGGGGTAGAACGGCGTAGGTTAACTATCCGACGGCGCGAGCGTCAGCTCGCGAAGCGCATCGAGGCATTCGAGCACCGCCTCGGGCGTCGTTTCGCTCCAGCTCAGACGCCGCTGGGCGATGATCGCAAGCTTGAACTGCTCGAAGGCGTCGGCCAGGTCGTCGGGCAGGTCGTCGACTTCAACTCCCAATCGGCTGCGTGACTTCGCCGGGGATTTGGGCGACTCGTCGTCCGATGATGAACTCGACGAACGGGCGCCGGGTTCATTGCCGGCGGCGTCTTCATCCTTCGTGCGTTTGGCGGCGCCCTCCATCGACGTTACCGCAGCGGTTTCGCCGTCGTCGGCTGCCGCCTCGTCGCCTAGCCAGGGTGCGTCTTCGTCCACCACGTTCTCAACCACGTCGTCGGCAGGCATTGCTTCGCCCGGCTTGCCGACGGTTTCCCAGCGCTTGCCGCGCATTTGCGAGACGGACCAGCCGTTGTGGATGGCGCCTTCGAGCCACATCTCGGCGTCTTCCCAGTCGAGCGACGACTGGAAGTGGCTCCAGTACAGCCCCTCGAATTGATCGAACGACTCGCCAAACCGCTGGAACACGCGCCGCAGGCGGCCGACGTGCTGGCTCGTGACGCCGCCCACCAGTTGCGCCCACGCTTCATCGGAGTACTCCGTCACCGCGGCGTCGGCGGCGATCAGGGCGTCGCGCCATTGGCAGATGATGCGGCCCTTTTCCCAATTGGTGGTGCTGACGAGCCGATTCCATTGGCCGACGAAACGGTCGGGCGAATCGTTGGGCGCGGGGGCCGCTAAGCCGCGAGCGGCGGGCGGGTCGGCGAGGGCGGCGGAGCCGGACTTTTTCTTTCCTGCGGCCATGCGGACAGTTCCTTGCGGCGATGGTGTTCGTTACGCCGGCGGAGCGATCGCGGCGCCGGGCCGCAAATTCTATCACGCTGCGAGCCGTCGTAGCCACGATCGCGGATGCTCTCCGCAGAGAAAAGCGGCGGCAAATTGCGGCCCGCTTCAATAGGACCGTTATTCGCGGCAAGGTTTGGGTAACGCGCGCCGGCGCTGCTCGCGCTAGGCGTTACATATTCTCATCCGTCGCGGGGGATAAGCTGTCGGTACGCACGTCGCAACTAGCGCCGACCAAGTCCGCCGGGATGAGGCGGACCCGCGGTGGCGGGCTTGGTCGGGGCTGCTGGCCGTTCGATCAACTGTCTAAACCCTCAAGCCTTTACGAGCCGATCGGCGCTCGCTCGTCGGACACGAACTCGCAGCCTTTGTGCGCTCCGTCGCAAAACGGCTTGCGGGCCGATTTCCCGCAGCGACAGAGGGAGTAGGCGGCCTTGGCCGCGTCGAGTTGAAACTCGTTGCCGGCCGAGTCGATCAGCTTGAACGGGCCTTCGACGAGGATCGGCCCGTTGGGCCGCATGCGAATCGTGACGTCTGCCATGATGGGAGTCCTGAAGCGGTTATATATGGCTTGAACGCGAGCATCTTACATTATGTGCAACACTGCCCGCCAGTTATGGCTTCGGCGCCGCCGCGGCGGGGATGGGTTCGGCAGACTGCGCGGCCCAGCTGTGGAAGACGAACAGAACTTGAACCTGCCCCGCCGTCGACGCCTCGCTGCCGGCTGAGCCGGCGCGACGGCCCGACCGTTCGAGTTTGTCCAACGACTTCTTTTCCAGCGTGGGTTGCTCGTTCAACTGGCCGTCCAACCGTTGTAGCGGCAACCGCCAGGCGCGGCCCGAGCTAGGTTGATATTTCGACGCCTGGCCTTTCTCTTTCGGCGATTGACCCGGCGACGGCCCCGCGCCGTCCGACGCGTAGCCGTACGGCCGCTCGGACCAGGCGGCTTCTTTTTCGGCAGCCGGCGACGGCGCCCCGCCTAGGGAGCTGCGTGGCATTGTGAGCGACTGGGGCGTGCCGACCGCGGCGAATGTCTCCGTCTCCGACCGGCAGGAATCCAGCAACTGGTCAATTTGTTCGGGCGAAGCTTCTACCAGCACTTCAGCGCCTGAATCGCCGCCACCTGCCAACGTGGCGGAATCACTCGGCCCCGCGCGTTCGAATTCGAGTTGAATGTTGTGCTCCGCCAGCAGCCGATGGAATCGGGCCAGCCCGTCGGACGTCTTCATCGCGAACTCAACGGTAGCCGGCGCCGCGAGCCGCGACGACGCCCGGACGTTTGACTTGTCCTCGCCCGGCGTGCCTTCGAGCGATTCATCGACGGACGCCGTGGCGGTGAAGGCGTCGGTTTCGCTCGCGGCTTCCTGCGGGGACTTCTGCGCTCGCATTTCGCCCACGGGAGGGAGCGCCGCATCACCGGTTGCGACTTCGCTTCCCCGGATATCGCCGTCCGCGGCTTTATCTTTGCGCTCGGCCTGGGCCACGTCGCCGATCTCGCGACCGGATTCCTCGGGTTGAAACACCATCAGCATCAGCGCGGCGGCGATGGTGATGGCCGACCAGATGAGTCCGCGGCGATAACCGGCCCAACGGTTATGCTCGATCATCGGCAAGACATTCCGGGCGTCGGCGTCAACTTTGGCCTTCAGGGCTTCGGCCTGGATGCTGGCCCGCAGATCGCGGCCGAGCGATTCGCGTGGCAGCGACTTAATAGCGCTCGACAATAATCGCAGTTCTTCGACCAACTGCGCAGCGCGCGGATCGGTTCGCAGCCGCGCTTCGACCTGCGCGCGCTGCTCGACCGTCAGCTCGTCGTCCACGTAGGCGCTGAGCAACTCGTCGTCGAAGTCGTCGTTGGCGTTGCTGGTTGGCATTTTCAAAATTCAGTTAACCACGAAACACACGAAATGCACGAAAACAAAACGAATTCGAAGAAGGAAGAACACTAATAATCACAAATCCCCACTAATCATTGCTCCTCAATTAGCGATGATTAGTGTTCCAAAACATTCCTTTCGTGTGTTTCGTGTGTTTCGCGGTCAAATCCCTATCCACACTGCGGCGCCTCTTCGCCCCACATGCTGCGTAGTTTTTCTTTGAGTTGCATTCTCGCGCGGAACAGCCGGCTGCGGACGGTTCCGATCGGCAGTTCCAAAATGTCGGCGATCGTCTCGTAGGAACAGCCTTCCATCTCGCGGAGCACCAGTATTTTACGGGCGGAGTCGCCTAAGTCAGCCAGGGCGGAGTGAATTTGAGCGGCGCGCTCCTGCTCGAGCATTTGGTCGCGTGGGCCGGCGGCGGCGTCCATGGGCTCCTCCCCCGCGACGGATTTAGCGGCGTCGAGCGATCCCACCGGCCGTCGCCGCCGGCGGCGGCTCAGGGCCGCGTTCATGGCAATTCGGTACAGCCAGGTGAAGAACTGCGAATCCCCGCGAAACGAATCGAGCTTCAGATAGGCTTGGACAAACGCCTCCTGGACGGCGTCGGCGGCGTCCTCCCGCGAGCCGGCGATGCGCAGCAGAGCGTTGAACAATCGGTCCTGATACCGCACGACTAAATCGCCGAACGCATCGCGGTCGCCCCGTTGGGCGGCCGCGACCAGTTGAGCGTCCGAGAGTGCGGCGGATGGGTTCACGCTGCGGCTGTGCAATGATTGATGTCGGTTAGGGTGGGAAAGTTCCGCGTCGCTTCGCTGGCGTCGCGCCGGACTTCAGACAGTCCGCCTGCAATTTGCGTATGTTACGACGACCGATTTGTCCTGGGCTTTTTTTCGGACAAAATTCCTGGGCTACACGGGTGGCGTTAATTGCTCGGGGGTTTTCAGGGTGACGAAGGGTTTTGGGAGTTGGAAAACGAGGGGAGTTTTGTCCCGGTTGGGGGACAAAACTCGGTTAAGTGCAGCCTGGTCGCTCCGCGAGCTGCGATCCCCTCTCGTGGAGCGAAAGGGCTACATCGCGGAGCGAGAGCTACGAGGTGCGTTGATTATCCCGGAAAGTGGTGGCCACAATCTACCCAAAACCTGGAATGTTAGCGTCCTAAGACAGGGGTCAGGGGTCAGATTGGGCAGGATGTCCAGATTTTTTCTGACTCCTGATTCCCAACTCCTTAAGACCCAGCAACACATTCTACAATGGGAATTATGAATCCTTTGGCTTGGATTGACGAGGACCTGAGTTCGCTGCGGCGACTGCATTTGCTCCGCGAGCTGCCGGCGCCGCTGGGGCGGCAGGGGGCGGTGGTCGAGGTCGGCGGGCGACGGCTGGTGAATTTTGCATCGAATGATTATTTGGGGTTGGCGGGGGATGCGCGGCTAGCGGCGG
>JBGSYU010000702.1:0-9488 GCA_041750715.1 Lacipirellula sp. | reverse complement strand
ATCTCGGCGCCGCTCGTCAGCACGCCGAGGTTGCTCATGCCGATGAGCGGCTTGTTGCTGGCGGCGACCGCCTTATCCTCGACCTGGGCCATGCCCGATGCTGCCGCCGCCGCATTCGCCAGCACTTTGCGCATGAACGGGTTGAGGCCGAGGATGTCGCTCACCGAGAACATCATCATGATGTCTTTGATTCCGACGAACGCGGAGCAATCGCCGGCGGCACAGGTCGAGACCATCAGCTTCGGCAAGCCGTAGGGCAGTTGCTGCATGACGCCGGTGGCGCTGCTGGTGCCCTGGGTGCCGCCGAGTCCGATGACGGCGTGGGCCTGGCCGTTTTTGACCATGTCGCCAATTAGTTTGGCTGCGCCGCGGACCATTACGGGAGAGGCTTTTTCGCGTGAGGGTTCTTGCAGCAACCGCTGAAGCAGCGTGCCGCCGGCTTCGGCGATTTGCTCTCGGGTGAGATCGGCGGGAATCGTCGCTTTACCGACGACGCCCATATCGGCCAGTACGGCCTTGCAGCCGGCTCGCTCGATTTGCTCCTTCAAAAAAGCCGTCTCGCGGCCTTTGGTATCCAGCGTCGACAAGACAACTACAGACTTCGCCATCATTCGGCCTCGTATGCTTTGAGAAGATTGCTCGCAAAGGCGCTAAGGCGCAAAGATTTCGCAAAGAAGACAAGAAGAGAGGGAACGCTAATACTCGCTAATAGCATGCTCAATAGATTTAGCGAGATTAGTGTTTATTAGTGCTCCTACTCTATTTTCTTCTTTGCGCGTTTCTTTGCGCCTTGGCGCCTTTGCGAGAGATGTATTTTTATTCACTTCGTATATCGCAAAGAGGCAAACCGCTTGCCCGCTTCGAACACCGCCTTCTCGATCGGCAGCCGCTCGGTGGAGGAGCCGGTCCAGATGCCCTCGCACTCCGCGTGGTCGAGCATGTATTGGGCCTCTTCGGGCGTCTCCATCGCGGCGCCGTGGGCGATGCGAATAATCTCCGGCATGATTTTTTTCACCTTGTCGTGGACCACTTTCGTCCGTGCCGCCGTATCCTCGATCGACTCGCCCGAGTCGTACCCCTTGCGGCCCCCTTTGGTCGTGCCGGCGTGGTAGCAGAACAGATCCGGCCGCGCATGCTCGACCATCTGCACGCTGTCTTCCTCGGTGAACGCTACGCCGATGGTCACCATGCCGAGCTGTTCTTTGGCGAGCTTGAGCATTTCGACCTCGTTCTCGATCGTGATGCCGCACTTCCGCAGCACTTTGAAAATCTCGCTGTCGCGATCGATGTAGCTCACCGACGGGCCGATGTTCGAGACGCTCATCACGCCCAGCGACTTGATCTGCTCCAAAAAGCCCCACATGTCGCGCAGCGGGTCGTTGGCGTTAATGCACATGCAAATGAACGCCTCGCCCTTGATTGCCGGCAGCACGTCTTCCTGCGTGTTCTTGAACACCTGCTCGTTGGCGTTGACGATTGGCCACAGCATGGCCATCGTTCCCATGCCGTTCGCCCGCAGCCGGGCGCCGTGGAACGTGTTCACGCAGTCGGCCCCGGCCTCTTCCAGCATGCGGGCCACCAATCCGCTGGCGGCGCTGGAAATGAGCACCGGCGTGCGGCTCTCGACCTTCTTCTTCAATTTGGCGAGTATCTTCTCACGAGTGGTACGCAGCACAATCACGGCGAAGGGCTCCCACAGAATCAAGAATGGACCAGTCGAACCGCGCTTATCGAGCCGCGGGAACCGGTTATCATATCAATTCCCGGCGGGAGGGGTAACCGTCCGCGAAGTGCTGAAACAACGACCAATGCAGTTAACCACGAAACACACGAACCACACGAAAAAAACCGAGGCAAGGCGATGCGGATAAAATCTGTTCTGAAATTCCTTTCGTGTGTTTCGTGTGTTTCGTGGTTCCTCTCTTTCCCGGTGCTCGCCGGCGAGCGGCCTAACTTCGTCTTTATCATCGCCGACGACGTATCGGCCGACGACCTCGGCTGTTTCGGCAACGCCGCGATCGAGACGCCGAACCTCGACGCGCTGGCCGCCGAAGGGATGGCCTTCGACCGCGCCTATCTCACCACCAGCAGTTGCAGCCCCACGCGATGCAGCATTATTACCGGCCGCTATCCGCACAACACCGGCGCCCCCGAGCTGCACATGCCGCTGCCGGCGGGGCAGTTTATGTTCCCGCAGGCGCTACGCGAGGCCGGATACTACACGGAGCTTTCGGGCAAGAACCACATGGGACTGGCCGTGAAATCGGCTTTCGACAAAATCACGCACCCCACTGGGATGGGCGGAGAGGCCCGGTGGATCGACCGGCTCCGGAGTCGTCCGCGGGACAAGCCGTTTTTCATGTGGCTGGCCGCCGTCGACGCCCACCGGGATTGGCAACGAAATAACGCCGACTCGCTTTACGATCCGGCCAACGTCGTCGTGCCGCCGTATCTCGTCGATGGCCCGGTCACGCGCCAAGACATTGCCGACTTCTATCACGAGATCACGCGGCTCGACCGCTTCGTCGGCAAGGTCCGCGAAGAACTTGAGCGGCAAGGAGTCGCCGAGAATACCTACATCATCTTCACCGCCGACAACGGTCGGCCGTTTCCCCGCTGCAAGACGCGGCTGTACGATAGCGGGACGAAGACGCCGCTGATCGTTTGGCGCCCCGGCACGATCGGGCCCGCCCGCACCGAATCGCTGGTGAGCGCGATCGACATTGCCCCCACGGTGTTGGAACTCGCCGGCGTCGCGATCGATCCGCGCGTGCAAGGCGTCAGCTTCGCCCCGATCCTCGCCGATCCGACCGCCACGACCCGCGACTACGCCTTCGCCGAGCACAACTGGCACGTTGGCCAGGCCCACGAGCGCTCGGTCCGCTTCGGAGACTGGCTCTACATTCGCAACTCGCGGCCCGATCTGCAAAGCCTGTGCGTCGAGTCCGGCCCGAGCGTTTCTGCCGGCAAAGAGCTGTGGGACGCCCAAGCCGCTGGCCGGCTTAGCGAGCATCAGCAGGACGTGTTCCTCAAGCGGCGGCCCGTCGAAGAGTTTTACAACGTGAAGGACGATCCGCATCAACTTCGCAATCTCGCGGAGAACCCGCTCGTTGCCAGAGTCAATGAGTCTGATACGCTGGCGCATTTGCGGCAGGCCCTCGACCGCTGGACCGAAGAAACCGGCGACAGCGTGCAGAAAACCTTCACTCCCGCCGCGTCCGTCACAGGCACGCGCCAAGGCATGAGCCCTGACTTCAAGCGCGGCGACATGCCCGGCGCCGACCGCGGTGCGGCAACCCTCAACGCTCCCGGCCCCATTCGCGAGTCGATGGAATAGCCCCCCTCCCTTCGAGGGAGGAGGATTTTGGACCGACTTGCATTAACCTTCCTCCGGCGTCAGCCCCAGGACGACGTCGAACTTCGCCGTTAGCTCGCCGAGCTTGGAATCCTTGAGCGGCTTGAAGTCCACCAGGATCGACTCGAGCTGCCGCTTGTCGCGAATGCCGCGCAGCACGCCGTCGCGTTCGTTTCCCTTCTCGCCCTTCACATAGCACTGCGTCGTCAGCAGTCGTTTGCCGTGGCGGTTGATCGCGAAGTGAATGTGCGGCGTTCGGCCAGGGTACCGCACCGGTTTCACCGTGCGGAAGTAGTACTCGCCGTTGGAACCGGTGAGGAACCGGCCGTATCCTTGAAAGTTCGCGTCCGGCCGTTCGCCAGCGCTACGCGAGTGAAGATACACGCCGTTGCCGTCGACCTGCCAGATCTCGACCACCGCGTTGCGAATCGGCGAGCCGTCGGCGTCGAGCACCCGCCCGCCCAAGTGCGTGATCTCGCCCACCGCCGGGGAGAGCGAATCGTTGATGAGGAGCAAGTCGTTATCCGTATCGAGCGGCAGCCGATCGGGATAGAACGGCCCCTCGGTCTGCCGCGGCGTCAGCGTGAGAGCCTCGCCCAACGCCCCCGGCGCCGTTAGGGCCGCGGCGCCCCAAGCGATGCCACGAACAAACTCGCGGCGCGTCGCACCGGCTGAATTGGGAGTCAACATCAGTTAGTTTCCTTGGTTAGTAGCCGCCGGTGCGGCAGGAGAACCGCAAAGTCCTGAAGCTGCTCCCTCTGAGGTACTCCGAAGAGTCCGGCCAGATTCTTCGGAGTATCTCAGAATGACCGTGGGCACGGGATATTTCAGCTCTCCTGTCAGTCTCGGCGAAAGATTTGGCCGCGGCCCTCGGATTTATTATACTGCGGTCGCAACATTTCGGATCGCTCCAGGATTTAACCCCGCTTAAAGCCATGCGATTCGTCTCACTAGCAGCGATTCTCCTAGGTCTCGCCTTCCTCGGCTGCGGCGGAGCCGACGACACGCCCACTCCCGCCGCGATGATCGAGTCATCCCACGATCACTACCACATTCACGCCGCCGACGCTTCGCATGGACACTTGCATCGGGATGGAGCCAAGTTAGGGCACGATCACTCCCATCAACACTCTCCGTAACTCGTATTGGCGTCACCCATGGCATATCGAATCGAGTCCGATCCTAGCCGCCCCGCGCACAGCGCGTTCACGTTGGTCGAGGTGCTGGTGGTGATCGCCATCATCGGCGTGCTCGTAGCGCTGCTGCTTCCCGCGGTCCAGGCCGCGCGCGAGGCGGCTCGCAAGTCGTCCTGCAAGAATAATCTCCGCCAGGTCGGCCTCGCGATGCACAACTACGAGTCGGCCTACCGCAAGCTGCCGCCTGGCTACGAATACGCACCTGGGGCCCAGGGAAATGCCACGGGGTTTTCGTGGGCATTGCGATTGCTCCCGTTCATGGAGCAAGCCAACCTCCACAGGCGATTCGACTTCACCAAGCCGATCTACGACGACGTTAACCGATTGGCCCGCGAGGAGCATCTTCCGACGCTGCTCTGCCCGACCGACGATCTTTCGCCGACGGGCTTCGTCGAGATGGGCGACGATCGTTTCGCCATGGCCTGCTACGTCGCCAACTTCGGCACGCCCGATCTCGACGACGACCAAGAGCAGCGACTCGTCGACGGCGGCCCCTGGGGTCCGTTCTATCGCAACAGCAAGACGAAGCTGAAAGACGTCGCCGACGGGCTGTCGAACACGCTCATGGTCGGCGAGCGCCAGAACGGGCCCTTCCGCACGGGAGGCGCCCACGGCAATCACTTCGAGTACGAAACCACCTGGGCCGGCGCCGTCCGCGACATTGATGACAATACCGACGACCACGGCCACATGGTCCTGTTCCAAACGGGCCACACGCCCAACCATCCGCTGAGCGACGACCGCGACGTGTCGGCCTCGCACGAAGGCGAAGGACTATTTCTGCTCTGCGACGGATCCGCCGACTCGATCCCCGAGACGATTGACGAAGCCGTGTACTTCGCCTTGGGAACGATGCGCGGCGAGGAGACGACCGACGATTTCTAATGGCGCCGCGTCGTCGCGTAAATGAGCAGCCCCGCCAGCACCGGCATCGCCCCCAATAGGGCCAGCCCGCGCGCGTAGTTCAGGCTGCTGTACAGCATAAACAGGCACGTCGCGCAGAACACCAGCGGCGGCAGCGGGTACCACGGCACGCTGAACGGTCGATCGCGCTGGGGGTTTCGCCGGCGCAGCACCATCAGCCCGATGCCCACAGCCAGGAACAGCGCCCAAAACACCGGCGCCGTCGCGGCCAGCAGCGTCTCGAATCCACCGTAGTATTTGTCCCACGGCATGGCCGGCGCGCCGACGGCTTGAAACGCAGCGTCGATCGCCCCGCGGCCGCGTTCGGTCCCCACGCCAAAGACCATTGCCAGCGTCACCGCCGACTGCGCCGCGATCGCCGCCCACGGCGCCGCCTGCGGCCCGCCGCGGTTCAGCCAGCCGAAAAGATGATGGTCGGCGCCGAACACCGCGAACACGCGCGAACCGGTGAAGATCATGCCGTTGATGGCGCCCAAGGCCGAGATCATCACCAGGACGCTGACCAGCCGCGCCGCTTTCGTCCCGACGGCGATGGCCACCGCATCGAACGCCGGCGTGGTCGAGTGCCGCAGCCCCGTGAACCCCAAGGCCGCCAGGTAGGCCGCATTCATCGCGAGGTAGATGACCGTTATCGCCGCCACGCCGCCGATGAGTGCCAGCGGCACATTCCGCCGCCGATTGCGCACCTCAGCCGCCACAAACGCCGCATCGTTCCAACCGCCGTATGCATATAGCACAAACACCATCGCCAGCCCAAACGAGCTGGCGAGCGAGCCCCCACCCTCGAAGGTCTCGGACCCGCCGTGGTGGGCAGGGGTTAGGGGAGGGATTTCACTCGCATCAACGGTCGCACCAAATTCAACCGCTGACAATCCCGCCGCCACCACTCCCGCCAACCCCGCCACTTTCACCACCGTGAGCACATTCTGCGTCCACTTCCCCGCAATTACGCCCGCGGCGTTCACCAGCCCCACCCCCACTACCGCCGCGGCCGCCAGCCAGACCGTAGCGGTCGGCGCAAGCCCCCACAGCCGCACGCCGTAGTCGCCAAACGTGTACGCCATGGTTCCGACGCTCGCCGTCCACACGGCCACCAATTGCGCCCAACCAAACACAAATCCGGCCCACCGGCCATAGGCCTGCGTGAGATACTCGTAATCGCCCCCCGAGCGCGAGTACGTCGTGGCCAGTTCGGCGTAACACAAGGCCCCCACTAGCGAGAGCCCGCCGCCGAGCGTCCACGCCGCCAGTCCCTGCCAAGCGCTCGCCACGTTCTGAAACACCAGCGGCGACGTCCGAAAGATGGAAGTCCCGACGACAATCCCGATCACCAAACTGACGGCATCCCACAATCCGAGCCGAGGCTCACCGTCCGCCTGTACCTGATGCAATTGCTGCTCTGCCATGACGCCGACCAGCCTACCCCGCGCCGACGATGCCGAAAACACCACCTGCCCGCTATCTTGAACGCCCATCTACTTCCTGCGAAACTCCCCCATGCCGCCCACGCCAAGAATCATTGCTTTTTCCTTCGTGCCTTCGTGCCCTTGTGGTTAATTTCCCATGAACGATGAAACGGAAAAACTCGGTACGCGACAACGGCTGCTATCGCTCGACGCTTTTCGCGGGATGACCATTCTCGCGATGATCCTGGTCAACAACCCTGGCTCGTGGGGCGATGGCATGCGTTACGCGCCGTTCGATCACGCCGAGTGGCATGGCTGGACGCCGACCGATCTCATTTTTCCGTTTTTCCTGTTCATCGTCGGCACGTCGCTAGCGTACTCGCTCCGCAACTCGCGGGAGCTGGGCGGCGCCACGGCCGAGGTTTACGCCCGAATCGTGCGCCGCACCGCCACGCTGTTTCTACTGGGCGTCGGCATGGGTTTGTTCGGACGCATTTGGGACGTCTGCTTCGGCGAGGCCAATTCCCTCGAACTCGGAACACTTCGCTACCTCGGCGTGTTGCAGCGTATCGCACTGGTCTACTTCGCCGCTTCGCTCATCGTCTTGCACTTCTGCGTGCATCGTCAGGTCGTCGTCGCTCTGGCTCTACTGCTGGGATACTGGGCCCTTTTAACCTGGCTGCCCAATCCAAATAACTACGCCACAAACCTCTCGCCCGCAGGCAATGTCGTCCGCGTCGTCGACCGCGTCGCGATTGGCGAACCTCACATGTACACGCAAGCGCGAGAAGAAAAAACCGAGCCCGAAGGTCTGCTCAGCACGCTTCCGGCCATCGTCACGGCGATGTTGGGCTATTGGGCCGGCCTGTTCATCCAGCGCCGCGGACCCGCCTTCCAAACCGTTTGCCTCCTCGCCGCTTGCGGCTTAGCGCTCACCGCGTTCGGCCTGGCTTGGGACCATATCTTCCCGATCAACAAAAAACTCTGGACCAGCAGCTTCGTTCTGCTCACCGGAGGCCTCGCCTCGATCGGGCTTGCAGCGTGCCTCGCCCTGTTCGACGTCGCCGGATTTCGCCGCTTGGCGCGACCGTTTCAAATCGTCGGCGTCAATGCGATCGCCGTCTACGTCGGCGCCGGGCTGATGGCTCGCGTCCTTGGAGCGACTCATGTGGGCGAGCAGACGACGCAGCAATGGATTTACACCAAAGTCTTCGCCGATCACCTTGCGGATCCGAAGCTCGCTTCGCTCGGCTTCGCCGCGGCGATGGTCGCCTTCTGGTGGCTTGTCGCTTGGGCGACGGCCCGCCGCGGTTGGACGCTCCGCGTCTAGTCCCTTAAAGGCTTAACCACAGAGCACACAGAGATCGCAGAGAATAAGAAGGGAGTTCGAGAATGATTACAACCATCGCCGCGGCGAGTCGCACGGTGTCCCGACCCTGTATTTTTCTCTGTGCTCTCTGTGCCCTCTGTGGTAAAGCCTTCGCCGAGTTGCCGCAAGAGATTCGCGTCATCGCGTACAACATTCACCACGGCGAGGGAACCGACGGACGGGTTGATTTGGACCGGATCGCTAAGGCGCTCAACGCCGAGTCGCCCGATCTCGTCGCCGTGAACGAAGTCGACCAGGGCACGCGCCGCACTAAGGGCGTCGACATGCCCGCCGAGCTCGCCCGCCTCACCGGCATGCAGGCCGTGTTCGAGAAAAACATCGACCACGACGGCGGCCGCTACGGCAACGCCGTCCTCAGCCGGCTGCCGATCCGCCGGCACAAGAACCACAAGCTGCCGTCGAACTACGAGGGCGAACAACGCGGCGTGCTCGAAATTGAGCTGGGTGACAAGGACGAGGGCGAGCCGCTGCTGTTCCTCGCCACGCACCTCGACTACCGCCCCGATGACGCGGAACGGCTGGCATCCGTCAAGAAGATCGAAGCGATTCTCGCTGCTCGCAAGGACCAACCCGCCATTCTCGCCGGCGACCTCAACGCCTCGCCCGACAGCCAGGTGATGGCCGAGTTCGCCAAGACGTGGAAGCGAGCCAACGCCGAGGATCTCGCTACCTACCCCGCCGCCAAACCGGAAAAGCAAATCGACTACATCCTGGTGCGACCCGCGAGCCGCTGGCAGGTCGTCGAAACGCGCGTGCTGGACGAAGCCGTCGCCTCGGATCACCGCCCCGTGCTGGCTGTGTTGCGGCGGACGCCGTAGCTTCCCACGACGGACCCCTGAGGTAGAATTGAGGAGGCCATACGCACCCACAGAAAGCGATTATGCGATCTTATACGGCGGTAATTGAACGTTGCCCGGACACTCAACTCTTCGTCGGCTATGTACCGGGCTTTCCTGGCGCCCATTCTCAAGCAAAGACGCTCGAAGATCTTCAGCAGAATCTTAAAGAAGTCATTGCGATGCTGTTAGAAGACGGCGAACCGCAACTCGAATCGGAGTTTGTCGGTACTCAAATATTTGAGGTGGCTTAGCCGTGTCTCAGCTTCCGGTGCTCAAGCCGCGTGAGGTTGTTGCGCGGTTGGAAGCGATAGGTTTCATAGAGGTGCGTCAGCGCGGGTCGCACAAGCAGTTTCGACACGCTGACGGTCGCGGCACGAC
>JBGSYU010000701.1:0-8211 GCA_041750715.1 Lacipirellula sp. | reverse complement strand
CGGGTTCACGGCGGTGGCGATTAGCTATCGGCTGGCTCCGCAGTATAAATTTCCCGCTCAGATCGAGGACTGCCAAGCGGCCGTGCGGTGGATGCGGAGCAATGCGACGCGGCTGAAGATCGACCCGCAGCGGATTGGCGGGTTCGGCTATTCGGCCGGCGCTCACCTGGTATCGCTCTTGGCGACGACCGATTCGGACGATGCAAGTGGGCTGCCGAGCACGCGACTGCAATGCGTTGCCGCGGGCGGAACGCCGTGCGATTTGCGGCCGATTCCCGATGACGAGGACGGGCTGTCGTTCTTCTTGGGCGGATCGCCGGCGACGTGTCGCGACCAGTATCGGCTGGCCTCCCCGGCGGCGTTCATCACGCCGGACGATCCGCCGATGTTTTTCTTTCACGGCGAGACCGATCAACTGGTGCCGCTGGCCAGCCCGCTGCACATGCAAGCGGAGCTGCAAAAGGTGGGCGTCGAGTCGCAACTTTACATCGTGCCCAGCGTGGGGCATGTGGCGGCGGGGATGGATCGCGGGGCGATCGGTCGGGCGATTGCATTTTTGGGCGAGCATTTGAAGTCGGCGGAGCTGCGATGACGGCGGCGCTGGGCGGGGGTGACGCGAATTCGCAGGGCGCTTACGCCCCCCGCTCGCCTTTGAATGTCGATGCGATTGAAGTTTCGCCGCTGGCGCGGGAGGAGTACGTCGAGCAGATGCACCTGTTTCAGGTGCTCGCGGCGCGGATGCGGGAGAATATGCCGGCGCAGGAGATTCTCGACAGCGTACGCGAGGAGATCCTGGCGACGACGAAGTTACCGATGGCGGTCGACTTCATGCTGTCGGAGCTGCGGCATCTGGGCGGCTTCTCAACGGCAATGGCGCGGCTGACGCACTACTTCACGCCGTTTCAAAGCTTCGTCATGAGCGAGGCGGAGAACGATCGGCAGCGGTTCGACCTGCGCATCGGCCTGGAGGTGCTAAGCCGCGAAGCCGAGTACCGTGCGAAGGGCGCCACGCGGCAGGGGCTGTTTCTGTTTCAGCTCGAAGTGCTCAGCCGCAACCGCATGGGGTACGACGCGGGTCTGGAGGCGATTTCTCGCGATCCGGCGTACGACCAGGCGTGGCGGAACTGGATTCTCACCGTGCGGCGGCAGATCGGCATCGTCGACCTGGCGGACCTGCTGTTCGTGCGGAGCGAGTTCTATCACGAGCGGAAGGCGGCGGAGCAAGGGGACGCGGCGGCGGCTGAGGCCTTAATCGCCGAAGCGACGGCACAGGGGTTCCCCCCGCTGTTTGGCCGGCAAGAAGGGCGGATCGCGTGGGCCAATCGAAAGAAGGACCCGCTGCTGCTGTTCGCCGCCCTACACCGGCAACTGGGCTACCCCGAGGCCCCGCGACCCGAACCCGAGACGGGCGAGGAACGGCTGCTGCCGGTGCTGGCGCGGCGGGTCGAGCAGCTTGAAGCGCGACTGAAACTGGTGGAGGAGGAGCAACGCGGCGGCATCAAACTGGAGCAGTTTTACGCGGCGGAGCAGAAGTCGCAAAGGCCGCCAGAGCGGTCAGAATGATTCACGATCCGCATTTAGCCGCGGGGCTTGCCCCGCAGGCGCCGTCTCGCGCGGGGCAAGCCCCGCGGCTAAATGGTTGCGGAACCGGCAAAAATCGACGGGTTTTGCGGTTCAACCGCCCCGCTGCCCGTGCTAAATTTTAACTAGACGCTTCGGACCCACTCTTGCGATGTCCCAAGCAGGCTGCAATCTCCGCATTTCCTACAGCCTCCGGTCTACAGCCTACAGCCTTCCTCCCGTGAGTTTTCTCAGCCTTAGCACCGATCTTGTAACGCAGGCTTACCCGGATCAGCCGTTGGCGGTTTCGGATGAGGCGACTGTCGGCGAAGTCGTGGGCCTGATGAAGGCGCAGCGCGGCAGTTGCGTGCTCATTTGCAGTACGGGCGAGTGCGAAGGGCGGGTCGACGGCATCTTCACCGAGCGCGACGCCCTACGCTGGATGGCCAATGGCGGATTGCCGCAGACGAATATCCGCGAGGTGATGACCGCGGCTCCAAAAGTCTTGGAAGCCAAGAGCACGGTGGGCGCGGCGATCGAGACGATGGCGCAAGGCGGCTACCGACACCTGCCGATCGTCGACGAGCAGGGGACGCCCATCGGGGTGACGGCGGTTCGCGGGATTGTGCATTACCTGGTCGATCATTTTCCGCAAACGATTTACAACCTGCCGCCGGAGCCGGGGAAGACGTACGCCGACCGAGAGGGGGCGTGAGCCCCAGGCCCGCACGTTCCGGTGCAGTCTTAGCGATTCAGCCCGTCCGCAACGACCTTTTGACCGTTAAACTCGTAGTAATCAAATAACCTTACCTGTTCGCTAATTCCGCAGATCGGGCTGTTTCGATAGATCATTAACGACCAGATGAGACATGCGATGACAGCGCCGGCCCGAACCTTGTCACCCTGAGGTACTCCGAAGGGTCTGGCCCGTGTACAAGGCGCCAGATTCTTCGGAGTACCTCAGAATGACGTTGCGACGGCGCCACTCGCTAGTTCGACGCATCACCAGGACACCGCGGTAACCATGTCTACGATCACTGCTGCGACTCCATTTGCGGCTCCGAAGCCGATTTCCAAACTCGACGACGCCACGGTCCGCTTTTGCGGCGACTCGGGCGACGGCATGCAGCTCGCCGGCACGCAGTTTACGAACACCTCGGCGCTGGCCGGCAACGATGTCGCCACGTTCCCCGATTTCCCCGCGGAGATTCGCGCCCCCCGCGGCACGAAGGCGGGCGTTTCGGGCTTCCAAGTCCACTTTTCCAGCACCGACATCTACACCCCCGGCGACACGGTCGACGCCCTGGTGGCGATGAACCCGGCGGCGCTGACGACCAACCTCGAAGACCTCCGCGACGGCGGCGTGCTGCTGATTAACAAGGACACCTTCGATAAGAAGGGGCTCGAGCAAGCCGGGTACAAGACCAACCCGCTCGACGACGGCAGCCTCAGCAAGTACAAGATGCACGCGGTGGAGATGACCAAGCTCAACCGCCTGGCGGTCGAGGGCTTGGGGCTGTCGCAGAAGGAAGCGGATTTGTGCCGCAACTTCTTCGCGATGGGGCTGGTGTTCTGGCTGTACGACCGCTCGCTGGACCCGACGCTGCGGTTCATCGCGGCAAAGTTCGGCAAGCGGCCCGAGGTCGCCCAGGCGAATACGGCGAGCCTGAAGGCGGGCTACAACTACGGCGAGACGGTCGAGGCGATCAACACGCAGTACCAGGTCGCCCCCGCGAAGCTCACCCCCGGCAAGTACCGCAACATCATGGGCAACACGGCCCTGGCGTACGGGCTGCTGTCGGCGGCGAAGCTCTCGGGTAAGCGGCTGTTCCTGGGGGCGTACCCGATCACGCCGGCGAGCGACATTCTTCACGAACTGTCGAGTCACAAGAATTTCGACGTGCTCACCTTCCAGGCGGAGGACGAAATCGCGGCGATCACGTCGGTCATCGGCGCCTCGTTCGCCGGCGAAATGGCAGTGACCGCCTCCAGCGGTCCCGGCATCGCGCTCAAAGCCGAAGGCATGGGCCTGGCGGTGATGGCCGAGCTGCCGATGCTGATTATCAACGTGCAGCGCGGCGGGCCGTCGACCGGTCTGCCCACCAAGACCGAGCAGGCCGACCTGCTGCAAGCGCTCAACGGCCGCAACGGCGAATGCCCGATGCCGGTGATCGCCGCCAGCGGCCCGGCCGACTGTTTTTACGCCGTGCAGGAAGCGTGGCGGATCGCCATCCGCTTCATGACGCCCGTGATGCTGATGACCGACGGGTACATCGCCAACGGCTCGGAGCCGTGGCGGATTCCCGAGGTGAGCGACCTGAAGAAGACGGAGATCACGCACCCGGGTGAACCGGAGAACGGCGACGCGTTCCTGCCGTACGCCCGCGACGAGCGGCTGGCTCGGCCGTGGGCCATTCCCGGCACGCCGGGCCTGATGCACCGCATCGGCGGCCTCGAGAAGCAAGACGGCACCGGCAATGTGAGCTACGACCCGCTCAATCACGAGCATATGTGCCACACCCGCGCGAAGAAGACGGCGTTGGTGGCGGACGACATTCCCTTGCAGAAGCTCGACGGCCCCGATTCGGGCGACCTGTTGGTATTGAGTTGGGGCGGGACGCATGGAGCCTGCGCTACGGCGGTTCACAAGATGCACGGGCGCGGCAAGAGCGTGTCGCATTGCCACTTGCGATATCTGAACCCGTTCCCGAAGAACCTGGGCGACATCCTCAAGAACTTCAAGAAGGTGTTGGTCCCCGAGCTGAACCTTGGCCAGCTACTGATGATTGTTCGCGCCAAGTACCTGGTCGACGCCATCGGGCACAACAAGGTGCAGGGCAAGCCGTTTAGCGTTAGCGAGTTGGTTGAGAAGATTGAGAGCGTTTTGAGCGAATAGGTCTGACGATATTGAGAACGAGTTTAATTCTCGCAAAGGCGCGAAGGCGCAAAGTAAACGCAAAGAAGACAAGAATAAGAAGAGAAGGTGTTAGCGCAGATGAGTTGGCAGTTCCCTCGCTTGCTCTCCGATTTTTCTTCTTTGCGATTGCTTTGCGTCTTAGCGCCTTTGCGTGAAACAAGCAACGATAGAATACAAGAAAAACCATGAGCATAGACACAGCGCTTACCGTTCTTAAGCCCACCGATTTCGCCAGCGATCAGGATGTGCGTTGGTGCCCGGGGTGCGGAGATTACTCGATCCTCGCGCAGATGAAGAAGGTGCTGCCCACCCTGGGCGTGCCGCGGGAGAAGACCGTGTTCATCAGCGGCATCGGCTGTTCGAGCCGGTTCCCGTACTACATGAACACCTACGGCATCCACTCGATCCACGGCCGGGCGCCGGCGGTGGCGACGGGGCTGAAGACCGTGCGGCCGGACCTCCAGGTGTGGGTCATCACGGGCGACGGCGACGGACTCTCGATCGGCGGCAATCACCTGATGCACGCGATCCGCCGAAACCTCGACCTGAACATCATCCTGTTCAACAACCGCATTTACGGGCTGACCAAGGGGCAGTATTCGCCGACGTCGCCCCTGGGCCAGAAGACCAAAAGCACGCCGATGGGGGCGATCGACAATCCGCTCCATCCGCTGTCGATCGCCATCGGCTGCGAGGCGACGTTCGTGGCCCGGTCGATCGATACGAACATCAATCACCTCGGCGAAGTGCTGAAGCGGGCCGCCGAACACCCCGGCACGTCGTTCATCGAGGTGTACCAGAATTGCAACGTATTTAACGACGGCGCCTGGGACTACGCCAAAGACCGCGACACGAAGCTCGACACCACGCTGGAATTGCAGCACGGCAAACCGCTGATCTTCGGCAAGACCCGCGAGAAGGGCATTCGCCTCAACGGCCTGAACCCCGAGGTGGTGGAGCTGGGCAAGGGCATCACCGAGGACGACCTGCTGTTCCACGACGAGAAGAGCGTCGAGCCGAGCCTCGCGTACCTGCTCAGCCGGATGCGGTACGAGGATGGCTTCCCGGAGCCGATCGGCGTATTTCGCTCGGTCGACGCGCCGCAGTACGATAAGCTCATCAACGACCAGGTTGAAGAAGCCACGAAGAAGCGCGGCAAGGGGGACCTTGAGGCGCTGTTTAATTCGGGCGATACTTGGACTGTGAACTGAGGAGGTCGAAGAGTCTAAGGGTCCAAGAGTTGAATGGACGAACCTTTCCCTCTTCGATCCGTTAGACTTTTCGACCCTTAGACTCTTAGACCCATCTCTCGCCATGATTCTCTGCCCTGCCTGCAGCGCCGAAAATATTGAAGGCTCTGACGAGTGCGATCAGTGCCAGTTCTCGCTCACCGAGTTGAGCTTGCCGCAGGCGACGACGCTGCTCGAAAAGGGATTGTTGCAAGATCGCATCGCGGTGCTGAAGCCGCGGCCGCCGCTCGCGGTGCTGCCCGACGCGCCGCTGGGCGAGGTGCTCAAGGCGATGGTGGCCGACCGGATGGGCTGTGCGGTGGTCGTCGACGAGAGCCGGCGGCTCTTGGGCATCTTCACCGAACGCGACGCGCTGCTGCGGCTGAACGTCGACGCCGCGAAAATGGCCGGGAAGCCCGTAAGCTCGGTAATGACGGCGAACCCTGCCACGCTCAAGGCGCGGGACAAGATCGCATTCGCGATCCATCGCATGAACGTCGGCGGCTTTCGGCACATCCCGATCATCGACGACGAGGAGAAGCTCGTCGGGGTGATCTCGATCCGCGGGATTCTGTCGTATCTTACGGAACGGCATCTGGCGAAGACGTGACCTCGCCGCAATTAGCCCCCGGTCAATGACCGGGGGCTAAATGAAGGTTCCCATGGACCGCGACGGACAGGTCGAACGGGCGATCCAGCTCGCCCGGCAATTGCAGGCTCGCGCTCGCGAACTGCAAACGCCCGCCGAGCGGCGGCAGCAAGCCGAACTGGACCAGATGATCCAGTCGCCCGGCGACAAGGCGACGCTTACCGAGATCACCGATCAAGCGTTTCGCGCCCAGCGCTCGGGGCGGGCGGCCGATCAGCTCATTCACATTCTCGACGTGCAGGGCGTGCCGCGGTTCTTCTCCGCCCTCGACCGCACGATGCTGCGGGGGTTCCAGACGTTTGGCGCCTATCTGCCAAGCGTGGCGATGCCGCTGGTGAAGGAGAAGATGCGCGAGGAGACGGCGAACGTCATTCTGCCCGCCGAAGAGGAACTGCTTGCGCAGCATCTCGAGGAGCGCCGCCGCGAGGGGCTGCGGATGAACGTGAACTTCCTGGGCGAGTCGCTGCTGGGGGAGCGCGACGCCCAGGCGCGGCTGCAATCGTATCTGCGGGCGCTTGAGGAGCCGCTGGTCGAGGTGACGTCGGTGAAGATCTCGACGATCTACTCGCAGATTTCGGCGCTGGCGCACGAGCATACGGTGGGGGTGTTATGCGATCGGTTGGAATTGCTGTACCTGGCGGCGGCGAAGAGTAGGTTTCGTCGATCCGTCGGCACGGTCGTGCCAAAGTTCGTGTATCTCGACATCGAGGAGTACCGCGACAAGGAGATCACGGCCGCGGCGTTTATGCGGACCCTCGATCGGCCGGGGCTGGACCAAGTGCAAGCGGGCATCGCATTGCAAGCGTACATTCCCGATTCGTTCGCCACGCAGCGGCAGATTACGGAGTGGGCGCGACGTCGCGTGGCGACAGGCGGCTCGCCTGTCACAATCCGCATCGTGAAGGGCGCGAACATGGAAATGGAGCGGGTCGAGGCCTCCTTGCGCGGCTGGCCGCTGGCGACGTTCGCCGACAAGCGCGACACCGACGCGAACTACCACCGCATGCTGCAATACGGCATGCAGCGGGAGAATTTGGCCGCCGTGCGGCTGGGGGTGGCTTCGCACAATCTGTTCACGCTCGCTTACGGGCTGGTGCTGGGGGCGCGATCGGGGCGAATGGAACACGTGCAGTTTGAGATGCTCGAGGGGATGGCCAACCATCAGCGCCGGGCCCTGTTCGAGCAGGTGGGCAACATGCTGCTGTACGCACCGGCGTGTCGACAAGAGGAGTTCATCAACGCGATCGGGTATCTCGTGCGGCGGCTGGACGAGAACACCGGGCCGGATAATTTTTTGCGGTATGCGTTTAACTTGGAGGTGGATAGCGCGGAGTGGCGGCGGCTGGAGGACGGGTTTGTGGCGAGCTTTGCGCGGATTGACGCGCTAAGCGATACGCCGCGGCGAATGCAAGATAGAAACCAGGAGACAGTGATGCGGCGAGCGGGGGGCGTAAGCCCCCTGTCCCAGGGCGCGAACTTTAGTAACGTCGTGAGCACGTCGACGCTGGGGGCTTACGCCCCCCGCTCGCCTGTGAACTCGTTCGTTAACGAACCTGATACGGATTGGTCGCTGCCGCAGAACGGGGCGTGGGCGGCGGGGATTGTCGAGCGTTGGCGGCCGCGGTGCGATGAAAAAGCGGCCGATGTGCCGCTGGTGATTGGTGGCGAGGAATTATTTGAGGGCCGTGACGTGCGGGCTTCGATGGATCCTTCGCGGCCGGGCGTGGTGGTGGCGAATTATCGGCAGGCGAGCGCGAAGGATGCTGAGCGCGCGGTCGCGTGCGCTGCGGCCGATGCGGATGGGTGGCGGCGGCGTAGTGCGCGCGAGCGGACGGAAGTGTTGTTCCGCGTGGCGG
>JBGSYU010000700.1:0-2017 GCA_041750715.1 Lacipirellula sp. | reverse complement strand
AGCTGTGCGCGCAGTGGAACTACCTCACGGTTCGGCTCGCGCTCAGCGCCCGCAAGGATCGCGACGTGGTGAGCTCCGCGGCCGTCGATTACCTCATGTACTCGGGCTACGTCACGCTCGCCTTCTTCTGGGCGCTGATGGCGCAGAAGAGCTTCGCGAAGCTCGCTGACAGGAGCGGCGCCGAGATTCGCGTCGGAGCTGACTCGAAGTGCGCCGCCGCCCACGGTCGTGCCACTGTGCGAATTCGTGTTACTGAGAACCAGAGTTCCGGCGCCGACTTTACTCAGCGTGCTGCCGCTGATCGCGCCGGCGATCGTGTCGGTGTTGCCATTAGTGTCGATGACTCCGCCGCCACTGCCCAGGACGATGCTGCGATTCGCGCTCAACGTGAGATTGTTGACGTTGAAACGCAACGTGGCGCCGTTATTGATGGCCACGTTGACCGCGGGAGACGAGGGCGTGGCGCCCAACGATGCGCTAACGATCCCGAGTACGCCTTGATTGATCGTTGTGCCGCCCGTGTACGTGTTGTTCGCGCCAAGATTGAGTGTCCCGGCGCCATTCTTGACCAGCCCCGCGCTGCCGGCGACGGTCGAGGTGACAACTGCCGTGACACCTGGATCGACGGTGATCGTCGGCCCTGTCATCGTCAACGTCGAGCCCGTGACCGTGTAGCCGTTCGACTTGAAAGTGAGACTCGTTGCCGACTGCGGTGCGGCGAGTGTCACCGTGCCGCCGGAGCCCCACAAGACCGCGTCGTCGCCTGCTGTCCACGGAACATTTGCAGTGCCATTGAACCACTTGTTGGCGGAAGTGTCCCAAGCGCCACTTCCACCCAGTCCCGCGCCGGTTGTGAGATTGTTGTTGCCCGCGTTGGCGTCGTTGTCCCAATAAACGGTGGGAACTGGTGGCTCGATGCCGACGAACGGCGAGCCATCGTTGTACTTGAATAGGTCGCCTGTGCCGCCTTCGAGATCGAACACTAGCTGGTACTTATTTTCAGTGAGATACGTAAGCGGCACGATTTCCACCAAACCGGTGTTGCGGCTAAGCCGTTGAAGCGAGTTGATCGTGCTCGCGCCAAAATCGAAATCTAGTGTAATCCGCTGGACCGTTTCGCTCACCAGCGCCGTGTTGTCGCTTTGCCCGTTCGGCAGCTGCAAATCGCCGCCCAGGCCATTCATCACCATGAAGTAGGTCGTTCCCGCAGGGTCGCCGAAGCTCAAGTGTAGCGGGTTGAAGAAGCCGATGTAGACATCGCCCGCATGTCCGCCGTTCTTCGTGCCGAGATTGATCGCGGAAACATTGGTGAGGTATTGCTGGTTGGGCGGCGCATTCGTTTTGTTGAACGGCAGCCAGTCGCCGGGAACCGGATTCGTCTGGCCGGCGGCGTTTTTTCCTTGGACAATGCTCGTGCCATACCCATAGCTGATGAGCCGCGTCAGCGCCGGCCCGAGGTTACGACTCTGCCGCGCCGTTTCCTTAAAACCCTGATAGATGGGTCCCGACGGATTGCTGCCGAAGTTAGTGTTATTGCCAAGATAAATGAACGCGTCGGCAAACTTGTAGCCCATCGTCCAGGCGGCGAACTGTTGCCAGCGCATGTGCACTTCGCCCGGATCGATGGCGAAGGTGTCGTTGTACGTTTGCAGGAACAAGCCGTAGGGCCGTGGCGGGGCGTTCGTCGCGCCGATGTAGCTCCCCAATCCATGCCGACGGAATTGCTGTCCCAGCGCGAGCCAGTTGGTCGGCGTGATGTAATGTCCGTGCGGATTGGCAAACGGGTAACTGTCCCAGGAGATGGCGTCTGGGTTGGCCGTCGCCAGAAAATTACCGTAGTTCGAGTGATTGATGATGTGAAACGAGTTCACGTACAGCAACGTATTGGGAAACACGTCGTCGGCTGTGGTTGCCGTGCCATTGCCCGCGGCGAGCAGCCAGTCGCGGGTCATCGTGCCGGTTTCCATGTCCGACTGGTTGATCTCGTCGCCCACCTGCAAGGCGATCAAGTCCGCCT
>JBGSYU010000699.1:0-3881 GCA_041750715.1 Lacipirellula sp. | reverse complement strand
GTCCGGACGCGTCGCTTTCAACCGCGGCCCAACAACTCGCCCGTCTGCCGCGCGAGCGACCCCAGCAGCACGATCGCAACGGCCGCATCGACGCCGGCCAGCGCGGCCCAGACAAGCGATTCAGCCCGCATCGCCACGTCGACCTGCGACATCACCGCGATCACCCCCAGCGGGGCGTAAACGACCGCGGCCAGCACAAGCAGGCGGTTATGGCGGGAGACGGTCAGTGACGTTCCCCACGCCACCAGCGCGATCGCGCCGGCCACTGGCACGGCCGACCAAAGCTGCGCGGCGATGACGATGGCCACGCCGGCGAGCAAGAGCTTCACGGCGATTCGCGTGTCATCGCTGGACGCATAGGGGCGGGCGGTGGACATGCCTTCATTGTGATTGGCCGGATGAGAGTTTCCATAAAAAATAGCCGCGGGCTAACAGCCCGCCGGGGGAGCGCGGCGACACGCAGCCAATCGCATCGTCTTTCGCCGCTTCACCGGCGGGCTGTTAGCCCGCGGCTACTGCGCGTTGGCGTTCCCGACGTTACAATCGGAACCATGAGCGATTCGCCGCTGCCAACGTCGCCGATCGGATGCGCGCGGGCGTGCAGAAGCTCGTGGCGGAGAGAACACGCTTTGACGATGCGGACTCGAATTTAGCCCCCGGTCAGTGACCGGGGGCTAAATGGATTACATGCCCGCGCCGGCGTCGATATCCTTGGGCTGCTCTTCCGCCTTTACGCGCGACGGGCGTTTCGGTTCCGCCGCGGTGCCGGGGACGATGCGGGCGCCGGAGGTGGTGTCTTCCATGATCTGCTTGAGCGCGTCGGAGTCGATCGTCTCGTGCTCCATGAGCGACTTGGTCACCGCCTCGAGCGACTGGCGCCGCTCGGCGAGGATGTGACGCACGCGCTCCAGCATCTCTTCGAGAATCCGCTTTACCTCGTCGTCGATTTCGCGGGCCGTGTTCTCGCTGTGGCTCGCCTGCCGGCCGAAATCGCCGCCGGTGGCGAGGAACGGGCTGCGGTGGCTTTCGCGAAAGTTGACGCGGCCCAGGCGGCTCATGCCGAAGTCCATCACCATGCTGCGAGCGATCTCGGTGGCGCGCTCCAGGTCGTTTTGGGCGCCGCTGCTGATGTCCTCGAAGATCATTTCCTCGGCGACCGTTCCGGCCAGCAGCACCTGGATGCGGCTTTCCAATTCGCTCTTGGTCATCAGGAACCGATCCTGTTCGGGCCGCTGCATCGTGTAGCCCAAAGCGGCGAGACCGCGCGGGATGATCGACACCTTATGCACCGGGTCGGTGTTGGGGAGCGAATAGGCGACCAGGGCGTGGCCGCTTTCGTGGTAGGCTACCCGCAGCTTCTCTTCGGGCTGCATGATGCGGCTTTTCTTTTCGAGCCCGGCGCTGGAACGCTCCACCGCTTCGTTCAGCTCCTTCATCCCGACGGCCTTCTTCCCGTTGCGCGCGGCGAGCAGGGCCGCCTCGTTGACGATGTTCGCCAGATCGGCGCCGACGAAGCCGCTGGTGATCGCGGCGACTTGCTTGACGTTCACGTCCTCGTCGACCTTGATTTTCTGCAAGTGGACTTCGAGGATTTCCTCGCGGCCGCCGACGTCGGGCCGATCGACCAGCACGTGGCGGTCGAAGCGCCCCGGGCGGAGTAGAGCGGGGTCGAGCGTTTCGGGGCGATTGGTGGCGGCCATGATGATGATGCCGCTGTTGGTGCCGAAGCCGTCCATTTCGACCAGCAACGCGTTGAGCGTTTGCTCCCGCTCGTCGTGGCCGCCGATCTGGCCGCTGCCGCGGGTTTTGCCCAGCGCGTCGAGCTCGTCGATGAACACGATGCAGGGCGCCCGCTGCTCGGCTTGCAAGAACATGTCGCGGACCCGCGCGGCGCCGACGCCGACGAACATTTCGACGAAGTCGGAGCCCGAGAGGCTAAAGAACGGCACGCCCGCTTCGCCGGCGACGGCCTTGGCAAGCAGCGTTTTGCCGGTGCCGGGGGGGCCGACCAGCAGCACGCCTTTAGGAATGCGGCCGCCGAGGCGGTGGTAACGCTCGGGATTCTTGAGGAAGTCGACCACTTCGCGCAGCTCGTCGACGGCTTCTTCGATGCCGGCGACGTCGTCGAAGGTGACTTCAATGTCTTCCTGAGCGATCAGCTTGCCGCGGCTGCGGCCAAACGCCATCGGCGAACCGGCGCCGCCCATGCGGCGCAGCATGACGATCATCAGCACCACGAACATGCCGGTGAGGACGAGGATGGGCAGAAAGCTTAGCAACTGGCTGGGCGGCTCTTCGTTGCCGTAGTCTTCCATGTTGTTGTCGGCGAGCAACTTCAACAGCCGGTCCTCCGACGGTAGGCGCGCCACTCGGAATCCGATGGGCTTCCGCTCGGGCTCCTCCGCCCCGATGACGGCGGACGTCGGGTCGTCGCCCGAGGGCAGCTTGAGCGCCATCACCGTGCCGGTCACTTCGGTCGTGCCGACGCGAATGTTCTTGGGCTCGTCGATCTTGTATTGCGTCGGCGGCTTGGTGGTTTCATCTGTGTGAATGATGTAGCGGACCGTCCCCTCGGGCGCCTCGGGGTTGCTGGCGACGATCAGCTTTTCGAGGTTGCTCCACTGGATGGTGAGCTTGTTTTGCGTTTGCCACACGGTGACGAGCAACAAGAGCAACACGCCGAGGCCCAGCAGGTACCACAGCATGTTGTTCTGCGGCGCGGCCTTCTTCTCGGGAGCCTTTGGCTTGGGGGCGTCCTTGGGCTGATCCATATTGTTCCGACCTTGGAGGAAAGAAAATAGCGGCGGGAGGAAGGGTTAACCACGACGGCACGACGAAAATGCAAATGACGAAATCCGAGTGACGAATGACGAATGTTTCAAGCGACATCGGCAGATTCTTCTGCGTTCGTCATTCGTCATTCGTGCTTCGTCATTCACACGTCGTGCCGTCGTGGTTCAATTCGGTATTGGCAGGGGCATTGTACGGGAGCCGGCGCCTCGCGACATGCCCCGCGATGTTACTCTATGGTAGACTAGCACTTAAGTGGTCCAAGTGAAGGCATCCGGGCGGGCTGGCAGCAGGGCAACGCGGGTTGTCGCTTTTGGCGGCCGCTCTTAGAATGCGCTGGCTTTCTCTGGAGGCGCTCTCGTCGGGAGGCGGAAGCGCTGGAACGGCCCGGCAATTCGAGCCGATCTCACGCCCACCCCCTGTTACGTCAGGTCGCCGGCGGAAGTGCGAACCCCCGTCGGCCAATTCGGGCGGTATTTCCCGTTACGCGGCTGATAGCAGTTAGATAGCCCGGCCATCCTGGCCGGGCGTCTGATGAACCCTGTCACCCCGACGTACTCCGAGGGGTCCGCCTCGACCAATGCGCTGAGAATCGCCACACATGTCGAGTCAGGATGGCTCGGCTATATAACATAACCATGTCGTTACGTTCCAAACGCGTCGCCGTCTTTGGCTCTACGGGCAGCATTGGGCGGAGCGCGCTGGAGGTGATCGAGGCCAGCGAGGGCCGGTTGCAGGCCGTGGCGTTGTCGGCTCAGTCGCGGCTCGCGGAGCTGGTCGAACAGGCCCGCCGGTATCGCCCCCAGTGGGTCATCGCGAGCGACGCCAAAGAGGCGGCCGCGTTCAACTGGAAGGACCTACCCAAGGACTGCGAACTGCTCACTGGCCCCGAGGCGCTGGTTCAGGTCGCCGGCGAGCGTGACGTGGACGTGGTGCTGGCGGCCATTGTGGGTAGCGCCGGCCTGGAAAGCACCTGGGCCGCGCTGGAGTCCAAGAAGACGGTCGCCCTGGCGAATAAAGAAACGCTGGTCATGTGCGGAGAGCTCGTGACTCGGCTCTCGCAGAGCAGCGGCGGACAGCTCTTGCCGGTC
>JBGSYU010000698.1:0-4731 GCA_041750715.1 Lacipirellula sp. | reverse complement strand
GGCCACCGCGTTTACAAGAACTTCGACCCGCGGGCCAAGATCATCAAGGCCGCGTGCCACCGCATTTTGCAGAAGCAGCACATCAACGACCCCATCTTCGACATCGCGTTGCAGCTTGAAGAAGTCGCGCTGAACGACGATTACTTCATTGAGCGGAAGCTGTACCCCAACGTCGACTTCTACTCGGGCGTCATCTACCGCGCGATCGGCATCCCGGTGCAGATGTTCACGGTGCTGTTCGCCATCGGGCGCCTGCCGGGTTGGATCGCCCACTGGGTTGAAATGCACAACAGCCCCACCAAACGCATCTGCCGCCCGCGGCAAATTTACACGGGGCCGACCGAACGGCCGCTGGCGCCGATGGACAAACGGTAACAATTCACGCACAAGTAACGCACAAGTATAAGCGACGCCAATCAAATGCCTTCAGGCCCAAAGGGCCGACAGTCAATAGCCAGGGGCGCAAGCCCCTGGTTGTCGCACGCGAATGTTCCAGAGCCCCAACGGGGCGACAGTGCGCTTGCCATTCCACTGTCGCCCCGTTGGGGCTTACGCATTCTGGCGCCGTCGTTACCAGGGGCTTGCGCCCCTGGCTATTAACTGTCGCCGCGTTGCGGCCAAAAAAATCGGGACGCATTCCTGTGTCGCTCGTCCAGACCGACTCCCTGTCGAAACGCTACGGACGGCTCGCCGCGTTGAGCGATTGTTCCTTCGGCATCGAGCGTGGCGAAATTCTCGGCCTGCTCGGCCCCAATGGCGCCGGCAAGACGACGCTACTGCGGCTGCTGATGGGCTATCTCAAGCCTTCTTCCGGCAAGGCGACCATCGACGGCCTCGACTGCTACCGCCAATCGGTCGCAGTCCACCGCCGACTGGCCTACCTGCCGGGCGACGCCCGCCTTTTCCGCCAATTGAATGGCCGCCAAACGCTCGAGTTCTTCTCGCGCTTGCGCGAATCGGCGCCGCTGGAACATGCGCTGCAACTTGCCGACAGGCTTCAGCTCGATCTCACCCGCCGCGTGCGGCAGATGTCGACCGGCATGCGCCAGAAGCTGGCGCTGGCGATCGCGCTCACGCCCGACGTGCCGCTGGTGATTCTCGACGAGCCGACCGCCAATCTCGATCCCACCGTCCGCCGCGACGTGGTCTCGCTCCTTCGCGAAGCCCGCGCTCAGGGCAAGACCATCTTTTTCTCTTCGCACGTACTGTCCGAAGTGGAGGACGTATGCGACCGCGTGCTCGTGCTGCGCCAGGGCCTGATCGTCGATTCGGTTCGCGTGGCGGACGTCCGCCGGCAGCACCGCATCACCGCCGAGCTCACCGGCCCGCTCACGCCGCCGCCCGCGGAGCTGGCCGCCAATCTCGAAATCTCCCGCGGCGCCGACGGAGAAGTGATTATCCTCACCCGCGGCGACCTGGCCGCGCTCTTGGGCTGGCTCGCCGAGCAACCGCTCGTGCGGCTGTCGATCGAACCCGTCGGACTTCGCACCGTCTACGAACGCCATCACCCCGCGGGGGCGGCATGAATTTTGTCTTGCTGCGCCGCTCACTTCGCGACAGTTGGCTGCTGCTGCTGGCGTGCTCGGCGCTCGCCATGGGCTTTAATTGGCTAAAAGTGTGGGTGTCGTCGCAAATCAAGGTCGACGCCTTCGTAAAATTCTTCTCCGAGAGCCTCAAGATTTTCCAAAATTTGCTTCCCGTGCCGATCGAGGACTTGGCCGCGCCGCTGGGGCGCGTCGCGTTCAGCTTCGAGGAATCCGGTCTGATCCTGCTCATGGGCCTATGGTGCATCACCCGCGGGACCGACTGCATCGCCGGCCGGCTGGCGGCAGGCACGATGGAAATGCTGCTCGCCCAACCGATCCGCCGTTTCACGCTGGTCTGGTCGCACACGCTGGTGACACTGCTGGGCGTCTTGGCGGTCGCCGCCGCGAGTTGGCTGGGCGTGGGGATGGGGCTAATGGTCAGCAAGTTCGACGACCCGCCGCAGTGGACCGCCCTCGCCCCCGCCGTGGCGAATTTCGTCGGCTTGGGCGTCTTCATCGTCGGCGCCGCCACGTTCGTCTCGGCCGTCGCCCGCACTCGCGCTCACGCCGTCGGCCTGATGATCGGCTTCTACGTGGTTCAACTCGCGCTGATGATCGTCGCGCGAATTTCCCAGCAGTTCGGCTGGATGGAATGGCTCACCATTCTCACGGCGTACGAGCCGACGCTGCTGACCCTCGGCCTGCAGCGCGACCCTGCTGCGTTCTGGCCGATGTTCTGGCAATACAACGGGTGCCTGTTCGGCCTCGGTGCGATGCTGCTGGCTCTCGGCGCCGCCGTCTTCTGCCGCCGCGACGTGCCCGCGCCGCTGTAAGCTGGAATTGACTCGCGAATCTTCCGGTCTTACGCTGCAATTATGGATTATCGGGGAATTATTACCATCGAATCGGGGAAACGCAGCGGCCAGCCATGTATCCGCGGTATGCGTATGACGGTCGGCGACGTCCTGAGTTATCTCGCCAGCGGCATGACCATTGAAGAAGTCTTGGACGATTTTCCCGATCTCACACGCGATGACGTTCTCGCGTGTCTCGCCTTCGCTGCCGACCGTGAGCGAAAAGTCCGGTTTGTCCCGCCGTCGTGAAGCTGTTATTCGATCAGAATCTGTCGCACAAACTCGTTGACTTGCTGATCGACGTGTTTCCCGGCTCGGTACATGTGCGCCAAATTGGTCTCCGCGAAGCTGATGATCCGCAAATCTGGGATTACGCCAAGACTAATGGGTGCATCATCGTCACGAAGGACGAGGACTTTAACGCCCGGAGCGTTATCTTGGGATCTCCGCCCAAAGTGATCTGGATTCAAGCGGGCAACTGCGCTAACGACCGCGTGCACGTTTTGCTGCGACGAAACTACGACGAGATCATCGCCTTCGAGCGACGGGCAGAAGTTGGAGTCTTGGCGCTCTTGTGAGTGAGGCGCACCGTTTGTGAAGAAAAGCGACGCCTACGGCAGCTCCCCGACAAACCGCCCCGCCTGGGCCGTCAGCAACTCGACATCATCCCCGAACGCCGCCATAAAGTCCTGCATCCGCTCCACCGGCGAATACTTCGTAAACGCCTCGCGCGCAGCGACGCGCGCCAGGTACCCGCTATACGCCTGCGGCCGCGTTTCGCACAAGTAAAACGTAAGCGTCCACGCCTCGGCATACGCGCTGAGTGCATCCGTCGCAAACGGCACATCGCTCGCCACCAGCCGCGCGAGCCAATCGGCCTGCCGCTCGTCGGCCGTTTGTCGAAAGTATTCCAATCGACCGCGATTGATCCGCTCGGCCGGCTGACGTACCGCGGAGGCGTTCCACACGCCGCGGGCCTCGAACATCATCGCCAGCCCCTCCACCGTCCACCTCGGCTGCTCGGTTAGCCGCCGATGCACGCCGACGTTGTACGCCGTCTGATGCGTCGCTTCATGGATGACGGTCTCCGCGTTGGCCGCCCAACCCGCGCCGCCGCCGGCCTCGCCGACGTCGAACAGGAAGGCGCGATTCGATGCGGGGTCGTAGTGCCCCAGGGTGTTCGCATGCAGTTGGGCGCCGCTGGCGGCCGCGTGGTCGAAGTAGGCGTCTTGGTTGCGATACACGACGGCCACCAGCGGCGTCACCGGCGAACGCACCTGGAACCCCCGCACGCTCATGTAATGCGTGAACGAACCGTACAGCATTTCCAGCCGCTCAGGCCAGGATCGCCACGGACCGCGCGGATGGACGACCACGAAGTGAGCCGTCGGCGTGACGTCGAAGTTGCGATCGAACTCCGCCCGCAGCCGCGCGACCATCTCCTCGCTGGAATAGCCGACGAAGCCGCCGCCAAGTTTCCTGGCGTCCTTGGCGTCGGCGGGGTCGAATTCGTGCAGGGCGCCGTCGCGGCCTAGCAGCATCATTTGCTGAGAATTCCAAACCAGCGGCTGCCCCTCGAGGAGCCGTCCGCTCACGACGGCCCGCATCATAAACGGCGCCGGCGCCGCATAAGCGGAAGCGCATATACACGCAGCCAATCCAGTCGAAAATATCCAGCGTCTCATCGGCAACAATTCCCCCCGACAAGCCTAGCTCACTCACGGTACAATCGAACCAAGTTTCCCGCCGCTTGCGGCTTAGCGCCCTAAACCCCCTCACGCCCTCACCCCAAAAAACGCAGGCCCCAGCATGCGCCCTCGCCGAATCGCCGTCGCATTCTTTCTCGCGACCATCGCCGGTTTCGCCACGCCCGTCGCAACGCACGCCCAAGACGCCGCGGCCGACCAAGTCGACCTGCTCGTCGAACAGCTCAACGCCGACGAAGCCCCCCAGCGCGAAGCCGCCGAAAAAGCGCTCGTCGAACTGGGCTTGGCAGGCAACGCCGACGCCGTCGACGTCTACCTCAGTGCGCTCCCTAAGCCCAATGACGACATGCCGCAAGAGGTCCAGGCCCGCCTGGCCCGCGTCGCCACCGAAGTCCGGACTCGCACGGCGAAAAAAGCCGTCGACGCCACCCGCGTCACGCTCGACGTGACCGACGCCCCGCTCGAGGAGGTGCTCGAAGCGATCGAAAAACAAACCGGCAACCGCGTCACCGACTACCGCGAGCAATTCGGCCAGGAAGCGCTGGCGAAAAAAGTCACGCTCAGAGTCGACGACGAACCGTTCTTCGCCGGGCTCGACAAAATGCTCGACGCGATCCAGATGCAGCCCTACGCCTTCTCCGGCGA
>JBGSYU010000697.1:0-9312 GCA_041750715.1 Lacipirellula sp. | reverse complement strand
AACCCGGCGTTGGAGGCAGATTTAGCGGCGTCGACGGGTTCGCCCAACGCGCTCTACAACCCGCTGGCGGGCTACATGGCGGACTTCGACGTCAATCAGGCGGCCAACGACATCAACATCCGCGAAAAAAAAACTACGGTTCCCGGCTCCACCGGTCAGCTTCTCGGCACGACCACGGGTTACTCGAGCCTGGCCAATGGCGGCGACAACTACGCCTTCACCGCGAACACGACGTACACGGGCGTTTTTCAAATTTACCGAATCGCGTCGGGACTCAGTCTGACCGCTTCGCTTAGCGGTCCCTCGGGACTGTTGAGCACCTTTATTACCAGCGATGCGACGCCCAACGCGAATGCCCTCGCCTACGACATGCTCGCATTTCATGCAAACACCAACGCATTTGGCAATAACGGCACCGTGGGACAGTCGAACAACGGGATCGACTTCTCGAACATTAGGATTGAGTTCAGAACGCCCGGCATCCCGGAACCGGCATCGTGCGTTCTGCTTGGCATCGGCTGTACGCTGGCCGTGGCCGGCCGGTGGCGGAAGTAGCGAAACGCTCGCATCCTGACGTACGACCTACAGCGCAGGGGGACGCGGCGGCACGGCCGAAGGGCCGCCGCTTACCCGCCGCCGGGCGGCAGCGTGCGCGATGACAAGTGGGAAGGGTTCCTAGACCGACGAGCCCGCGTACGGGACGTGACAGGCGTAGTCGCTTTTGTAAAGTATGTTGCGGTTTTAGGGAGTAGAACGATGTCAACAGAGATTCGACGGATCGCACGGCGTCTCTCGCGGCGGCGCGGGTTTACACTGGTGGAGTTGCTGGTGGTCATCGCGATCATCGGCGTGCTGGTGTCGCTGTTGTTGCCGGCGGTGCAAGCCGCTCGTGAGGCCGCTCGTCGATCGGCGTGCGTCAACAGTCTGAAGCAGATTGGCTTGGCCGATTTGAATTACGAAACGACCAACAAGCGATTCGTGACCGCGCGTCCCGGGCCAGACTCTAGCGACGCCATTTGGTTGGCACAGTTTACTGACGTCCTGCAGCGGTCGGGGGCGAGCGGCTTCGTACTGCTGCTGCCCTTCTTGGAGCAGCAATCGCTCTTCAGCCAACTCGATATCAATAACAATCAAAGCATCTGGGCGGCCGGCAGCCACGGCTACAAGGACGCCGAGCAATTCCTCGGCCGCGAGCCGGGGAAGCGGCTGGTCGAAGATTTCTACTCCGAGAAGAAAGGTGGCGACTACAAAGGCTGCGACGCCTACATCGACTTCCGCAAAGTGCTGGGTCGCGACGACATTGATGCGGTGACGGTCTGCGCTCCCGACCACTGGCACGCGGCGATGACCATCGCCGCGGCCCAGGCCAAGAAGGATGCGTACTGCGAGAAGCCGTTGGCACTTACCATCGGACAAGGTCAGGCGATGGTCAAAGCGGTGCGCGAACATGGCATCGTCGTTCAAACCGGCAGCCACGAGCGTTCCAATCCTATCGTCCGGCAAGCTTGCGAGCTGGTGCGCAACGGCTACATTGGCGAAGTTCAGCGCGTGATTACCAACGTGGGCTTTCACAATAAGACCGGCCCTGGACCCGGCTGGCAGGAAATGCCGGTGCCTGAAGGCTTCGACTACGCGATGTGGCTGGGCCCCGCGCCGGAAGCGCCGTTCCACAAGGACCGGTGCCTCTACAATTTCCGCTTCAACTACGACTACGCTGGCGGACAGGTGGCGAACTTCGGCGCACACTCGAATGACATGGCCCAATGGGCCTTGGGGATGGACGACTCGGGTCCGGTCGAGGTCGAGTGCCTGGATGTAAAGTTTCTTCCAGACGGCAGCTTGTTCAACGCGGCGACGGAGACCAAGTTTCGCTGCCGGTACGCTAATGGCGTCGAGCTGCTGTGCCAGACGGCGGAGCCCTCGGTGAGGGCGGTGTTCGAGGGCGCCGAGGGGCGCGTGGAGATTGAGAACAAAGGCCAGAAGTTTAAGACGACGCCCGAGAGCCTGGCAAGCGTAAAGTTGCGCGACGACCAACTCCTGTACAAAAGCGACGACCACCAGCGAGATTTCCTCGACTGCATCAAGTCGCGAAAAGATCCGGCGGCGCGGATCGAGATCGGGCATCGCAGCGCCACGGTATGCCACGTGGGCAACATCGCGGTGCGGATGAACGCCAAGCTAAAGTGGGATCCGGAAAGCGAACAGTTCGTCGGCAACGATCGAGCCAATGCGTATCTGCATCGCGAGATGCGCGGACCCTGGCGGTTATAATAATATTGACTATTGGCAAGCATCCAGCGAGCCGGGGCGTCCCCGCCCCCGGTCCCCCGACGTTTCCCAGGTGACGATTGATTCGGACTCCAGTACCAACCGTTGAGCCCCTGCGAGTCGCTGCCGGCAAGGCGAGCGATGTGCGCCTGACTAGCGCCGAGCTGTACTTGCTGCCGGTCGAGACGCGCATTCCGCTGAAGTTCGGCTCCGAGACGCTCACCTCGGTCACTTGCGCTCGCGTACGAGTGACCGCGGTCAACCGCGAAGGCCAAACGGCCGAAGGCTGGGGCGAAACCCCACTGAGCGTGCAGTGGGTGTGGCCGAGCGATCTGTCGTACAACGTACGGAGCGTGGCCCTACAGCACTTCTGCCGGCAGCTTGCCGCGGCGTGGGTCGAGTTCGGCCAATATGGCCACGCGCTGGAAGTCGGCGAGGCGTTTAGCCGCACGCGATTGGCCGCGTTGCGCGACCAGTTCAACCATCGCATGCCGCAAACGGAGCGATTGCCGCTGCTTGCGGCGCTGGCGTGCTCCTCCCCGTTCGATATCGCGCTGCACGACGCGTACGGAAAACTCGCCGGGCGCCCCGTGTACGAAACGTACGGCCCGGAGTTCATGAATCGCGACCTGTCGGCGCTGCTCGAGCCGGCGGCGGACTCGAACGTCGATTTCCGGGGCAAGTATCCCGGCGACTATCTGCGCGCATCGCGCGAAAAAAAACTGGCGGCGTGGCACCTGGTGGGTGGACTCGACCCGCTATCGCAGGCGGAAGTCAATGGTAACGCCCCGCACGACGCGAGACCCTATATCCTCAGCGACTGGATTCGCAGCGACGGGTTGAAGTGCCTGAAGATCAAGCTGCGCGGCAACGACGCCGCGTGGGATTTCGATCGCGTTGTTCAGGTGGGCCGAATGGCGATACGCGAGGGCGTGGCGCACTTGACGACCGACTTCAATTGCACGGTGCAGCAGCCCGCCTACGTGAACGACATCCTGGATCGACTGCGGAAGCACGAGCCGGCGATCTTCGATATGATTCTCTACGTCGAGCAGCCGTTTCCGTACGACCTGGCGACGCATGCGCTAGATGTGCGTAGCGTGGCCGAGCGGAAGCCGTTGCTGATGGACGAGAGCGCTGACAGTTGGACGAGCGTCCGGCTGGGCCGTACGCTCGGGTGGAACGGCGTGGCGCTCAAGACGTGCAAGACGCAAACCGGAGCCATCCTCTCGCTTTGCTGGGCCAAGGCGCACGGCATGCACCTGATGGTGCAGGATCTAACCAACCCGATGCTGGCGCAAATCCCGCATGTCCTGCTGGCGGCCCATGCCGACACGATGATGGGCGTCGAATCGAACGCCATGCAATTCTACCCCGACGCCTCGGCGCCCGAGGCCCTCGTGCATCCAGGGCTGTTTCGGCGGCAAGGCGGCGAGTTGGACCTCTCGAGTCTGCGTGGTTCCGGTTTCGGTTACCGAATCGACGAGATCCAGCGCACGTTGCCCGAACCGATCGTTCGGTGCGTTGCGAAGAGTTAGGCTTGGTTTTTGAGACCTGACGCCGGGATTTTCGACCCGGAATACCGGCCTCGCAGAGGCCAGCTACATTCGTTGTTCCTTTCTGATGTGATGCATGTCATGAATTGCTTGTTTACGTGGTGTCGGAGCGGTGCGACTGCGCTGGCTTTGGCTATGCCGGTCGCGGCGGTTGCCGACGCGCCGGTGGGGGTTTACTACTGGGAGGCCGATCGCCTAGCCGCGGCAAAAGCATTGCTGCACGAAGGCGGCGACGACGAGGGCCTCGAGGAGCTGCGCGAAGCCTTGGATCGCGTTCGCAAGGAAGCCGACGACTGCCTCCGCCGCGGGCCGTACTCAGTGACCGACAACGACGGCATCCCTCCGAGCGGCGACAAACGCGACTACATCAGCTACAGCGTGTACTGGTGGCCCGATCCCAAGCGGCCCGACGGGCTGCCGTACATTCGCCGCGACGGGTACACCAACGAGGAGCAGCGCGCCAAGGGCGATCGCGAGGCGCTCAAGCGGATGATCGAGGACGTCGAAGCGCTGAGTCTGGGCTATTACTTTTTCGGCCGGAAGGACTACGCCGAGCACGCTCGCAAACTGCTGCAAACGTGGTTCGTCGAACCGCAGACGAAGATAAATCCGCATCTGCAATACGCACAGGCGGTGGTCGGCAAAGAAGAAGGTCGCGGATCGGGAATCATCGACGGGCGGGCGTTTATCGAGTTGCTCGACGCGATCGCGTTGTTGGAGGACGTCGACGTCGTTGCTGCCGACGACCAGCAGGCGTTGCGAGATTGGTTCAACGCCTACGAAAAGTGGCTCCTCACCAGCGAGTTCGGCGAAAAGGAACGCAACGCTGCTAATAATCACGGCGCCTGGTACGCAGCCCAGACCGCGCGAGTGGCCCTGTACGTCGGCGATAGGGCGACGGCCAAGACGTTGGTGACGCAGGCCCGCGAGCGGCTCGCCCGAGCCGTCGAACGCGACGGACGACAGCCGGAAGAGCTGAAGCGGACGAGGTCGTTGCACTACAGCATGTTTCAGTTGGCGGCGTTTGCGTATCTGGCGCGGTTTGGCGAGGCGCTGGACGTCGATTTGTGGCACGACGAAATCCGCGCAAGGCCGCGGATCGAGCGCGGGCTCGATTTCGCGACGCCGTTCTTGGTCGAGCAAGAGAAATGGCCTTACGAGGAAATTCGAAAGTACGCGCTATCGCCGCAAATCGTCCAAGTGCTTCGCATGGCGCACGCCCGTTACCAACGGCCCGCCTATCACGAAGCGCTGGCAAAGGCGGCCAAGTCGGACGTCGCCCGCGATTGGTCCGCGCTCTTGTTTAAGCCAACGGAAAATGCCGGACGGCAAGCGGCCAAGTAAGTCGCTTGTCCGGTCGCGTTGCGCATCGCAGGCATTGCCCCGAAAAGGGGTAATGGCGGGCAATCGAATTGAAGCGAATCGGTGGCGCACCGAAATGCATTTAAGTGGACAGGGGCGGGATCGAACCGCCGACACATGGATTTTCAGTCCGAAGAAAGCGTTCAGTTGCGCATCAGTTATTCGTCAGTTGCCCTGTTTTCCAGGCGTTGTTTAATCGCATGTAGGCCGAGGGAACTCGACCGAGGCGCGGTTTAGGTAACAGTTTTGGTAACACCTCCACACTAATTCTTCACCGCGCCGTGGTTGCGGCCCAACGCTGCGCCGCCGCCCAGAGTGCATGGTCAATCTTACGTTAACACCTCGAAGTGAAATCGGCCAGCCTTCACCTCAACCACTGTCCAGTAAACGCACTACGTCGAAAAACGTCAGTCGATCCAGAACGGCAAATCACAATTCTGGTTCAAACCACCGCCCGATCACGACGGACCGTTCGATGCTCGCGGAGTAGCTGCTCGAAAAGCGCCTCGGAATGGCGGAAGTTGGTGCTACTCAGGGCGGCCGGCGCGTCGGCTAGTGAAACAAGCTCGCGGTGAGCGGCGGTTTGAAAGACGCCGAGCGTTCCGGTGACGAAGAGCCCCTGCTCCCGGGCGAGTTTGACGCCGTCGCGCGCGTCGATCAGCACCGCATCGGCCCACAACTCGTGGGCGAGGGCGATCGCTTCCGGAGCCGCGACGAGGCGGGAACCGGATGAGGCGCCTGCACTTCCAGCCAGGCTGTCCGACCAGCTCTTCGACGGCCGCCGATTTCGCTTTCTGGCGGTCGGCGAAACTCATTACCTTCGCGTGTTCATGGCGGGTCTGCGTCGGAAGCTGGAAGCCGATCCTGCGCGGCCGGTGCATTTGCTTACGGTTACGCCTGGCTTGATCGCCGCCCAGGCGAGTGAGCGTTCGTCTTGTGACGAAACGGGTGGCTACCGCATGGCGGTCAGTCGCTGGCGAACCGGCCCCGAACCGGGCGCTTTCAAGCCGCTTGACACAAAACTTGACTTATACTTGACAATGCGTTAGCATTTGCGGATGGCCTATGTCCCGCAATTCACGATCACGCCGGCCTTGCTGGCCGAAGTCGAGCAGGCGGCGGCGTTGCGGGAGCGGATTGTGAGCGCGGTGGTCGATCTGGCCTGGATTCCCGCCCTGCAGAAGGATACCCGGACGCGCAACGTCCATGCCTCGACGGCGATCGAGGGGAACCCGCTGACGCTCGAGCAGGTACGGGCGTTGGAGGAAGGGCGCGAACTTTCGGCCGCCGGCGCGCGGCCCGCGCGGGAAGTCGTCAATTATTTCGCCGGGCTGCGCTATGTGGAAAAAAACGCGGGCCGGAAGACCATCCGGCATGCCGAGATTCTGGCGCTGCATCGGATTCTAGCCGCCGAGGTGATGGATCAGGGCGAGGCCGGAACCTACCGGACGATCGCGGTGCGGGTGGGGTCGTATCGCCCGCCGCCGCCGGAGGCCGTCTCGGGGCTGATGTTCGAGTTGCTGCAGTGGTGGAACGGGGATTCGCAAACGCTTTCGCCGGTGCTCAGCTCGGCGATCCTGCATTACCGGTTTGAGGCGATTCATCCGTTTGCCGACGGCAACGGTCGCACGGGCCGGGCGTTGGCGTTGTGGGATCTCTATCGTCGCGGTTTCGACACGCATCACCTCTTTTCGGTGGACGAATACTACTGGGAAGATCGGTCCAAGTACTATGCCGCGCTGGACGGCGTGCGGCAGGCTGGCGAGGACCTGACGACTTGGCTGGAATACTGTGCGATCGGACTGCGGCAAACACTGGAGCGGGCGTGGTTGCGAATCCAAACCTTGCCGGTGAAGTCGGCGGAGAAACTCGTGTTGCGTCCGCGGCAGGAACAGTTGCTGCATTTGCTCCGCGATCACGGCAGCATGGCCCCCGGCGAAATCTGGGAGGCTCTGGGGGTGTCGCGGCAAGGGGCGATGGATTTATTGCAGCCGCTACTCGACGCCGGGCTCGTCGAGAAGGTAGGCGGAAAAAAAACCGGTCGCTACACGTTGCGCAAACCTTGAACGAGGGCGGCATGGGCGCTTCCATGCCGAAAGCGGAGGGCGGATTCGGGGTCGTCGGCTTTCGGCTATCCGCGTCGTCAGGGTTCCCCTCCGAGAGAAAAAATAAGGGGGACGCTGGCGCAGGGCCGATCAGTTGTTCAAGCTAGGCGAGACGGGGTGGCACGCTCAGAGGTACATCGATGGGCGTGGTGAAGTGAACTACCCCGCTCCACGCCCTTCGGAGTACCTCAGGGCGTGCCACCCCACGTTACTCCGCTTGAATAACTGATCGGCCCTGGACGCTGGCGGAGCTTGCTTTCCAAGCATTCATTAATTGGTCGGCGAGCCAGTCCCCTTGTTGCTAGACGCACTTAGCCGCCGCTTCGCTCTCTGCTTACCACCGGCTGGTTTTCCGGCTGGTTGGGCGCCAGCCGAATCTCGACATGTCGATGCAAGGCCTTGGCGATGCGCTGCAGCATCGAAAGGGAATGACCCTGGTACTCCGCGCTCTCGAGCTGTGAAATCACGCTCTGCGTCGTGCCGACCGCCTTGGCCAGCTCCGCTTGCGTAAGTCCGGCTTCGGTGCGGGCGTCATAGATCATTTGCGCGACGCGGAAGTCTTCCGCGAATTGCAACATTTCGGGGTCGCGGTCCGGATCGACGTCTGTCGTTCGTTTCAGAATCTCGACGGCGTCACTGGTGGTTTTAGCCATTGGTCGGTTCCTCATAAATAAAACGATGCCGAGCCGGGCCTGCTTGTACTTCGCAATGCGTAGCGCTGCGCGGTCAACCTCGCCGGCGGGCGTCGTCTTCTCTTTTGTCAACCCGCCGGCCAAGACCGCCACGTCCTTGCCGACGGCGGGCGGAGCCGCTGTTTTTCGCGATATCGAAACATTCCTGCGCTTCGGCGTCCGCGCCGCGGCGCGGGGTTGCGGCCGTCCTTGGCCGCAGCCACATCGCATCGGCGGGACCATCGCCGATATTGGCGAGCTGGCGGGCGTCGTCGTCGACGCCGATCCCCGCACGGGAGCGCCGACGAAGTTCGCCTCGGCCCACGATCTGCGGCGAGCGTTTGGCTATCGGTGGGCCAAACGCGTGATGCCGGCCGTCCTGCAGAAGCTGATGCGGCACGCATCGATCCAGACGACCATGCAGTACTACGTCGATCTGGAAGCCGACGACGTTGCCGACGTGCTGTGGGCGGCGGCCAGCAACACTTTTAGCAACAGTGACCAGAAATCGTCAGTTGACGACCGGCCGCAATTCCGCGTAAATGGAGGAGACTATTGCACTTAAGAAGTGGACAGGGGCGGGATCGAACCGCCGACACATGGATTTTCAGTCTTAGGTTTGCCTTCCGTTATATCACGGTTAGGATTTCGAGTCGAGAAACAAAGGCCCGACCCTTCGGCGATTATCGACGCCGTTTCGAGGTTAGGTAGCAAATCGAGTAGCACGAACCACCAGGGGACTAATTACCCCCGCATGCACCCCGCGGCCCGGACGCCCTCCAACGTCGGCCGCGGGGCGCAGGTGGATTGGAGGATTCTGATGGCTGACCAGATAGATGAGGCGGCCGAGCTATCTATTGGCATCGCCTTAACCCTTCTCGCGACGCGCGACTATGGCCACACCGCTGAATTATTCGAGTCGTGCAAACCGGAAGCGGACCGATTGCACGATTTGCTGAAGCTTCCTGACGTTGGCGGGGAGATGTCACTTGCTAATCAATTTCCAGTCGACATCGCGGGTGAGTTCTACCCGAGCTATGCGGCGGGAATTGTAGATATCGTGACGAGGCGCGGAGTCGAGGTGATTCAACTGCTCGACACGTCGCTTTCGATGAACTGTGCCAAGGAATATGAACGCGCTACACAGCGGCCATGCAACATGGCAGCCATCGTCGCCCGGAGGTCCCGTAAAGCGGCACCGCCGTGCAAGAAATGCGGCGGCGGTACGCGCGTCGGAAGCACGCAAGGGCGGATTAGATATATCTACTGTAAGGATTCGCAGTGCGGCCATTCTTTCAGTGAATCCATCCGCTAGTTTTACATGTAAACGACTAATGTAAACGCTGTAAA
>JBGSYU010000696.1:0-2290 GCA_041750715.1 Lacipirellula sp. | reverse complement strand
CTCCGCGGGCTTACGCCCACGGCTCGCCTGCGTGGATATCAGATGCCACTCTTGCTCGAAAAAACACCAAATTGTCAAAGATCGTCGAGCCGCGTGAAGGCCGCTAAGCCGCAAGCGACTGGGGTCCTCTAGACCCCCTTTGGCTTCCCACTTCTTGGCGAGGCTCACTGTTACCAGCTTGCCCTGCCGTTTAGGTGGGAATCCTAGATTTTAGGGATTCTCGGCTGGCTGTCAAAGGGTGTTTTTCGAAGATTCGAAAGTCGCCCTTGAGTAGCCAAGTATTGGCCAGACGGGACTTCAAGTTGAGGCCGCCAATTTGAGCGAATAAGCAGTTTTAGGCGGGATGCAAAACGGGACAAGTCGCCGCAGCCGTTTAGCTCACCGAATCATCGCGATCGTGAGGCAAGTGCCAGCCGCGGCGTTCGAGGAATCGGCGGGTGGCGAGGGCCGCGTAGCCAGAACTGAAAATCGCGAGCACTTCATAAACGCCAAACCACAGCAGGTCGTGAACTCCCGCATCATCGAGCCAAGCGCAGCCGAGTACGAATATGAGGCCAGCGCCAGCCACGCCGCCGAAGAAGAACGTCTGTCGATATCCCCGGCTATAAAAAGCGAGCGTTGCTACACAAACAGGCATCACCGCCAAAAAAACGACAACGAACAGCACCATTACAACACCCTCGCCGCCCAGTATCCGAGTTATCGCGGCCAATATCGCGACGAGCGTCACCACGATCAGCAGCGTTCGCATGCTGAACTGCAGCGGCTTGCGTGGCGGTTGCGCCGGCGCGGATGGCGGCGTTGCGGGGCGCGAATCGGACATCGGGCGGCGGCTCCATTGGAGTCGAACAACCCCGACCAAGCTTGGTCGGGGCTAGGCGCGGCATGGTGGATGATACCAAGCCGCTCGCGCCGCGTCTCACTCCAAGAAACTGCGGGCCAGCTTGCCCGCGACGCTCACACCGCAACCGGCTCCGCGGCGTGAAGCTCACGGGACTCTAGCGCCGCGGAGGCTTCCATATCCGTCCGGGCGCTGGCCATCGCGGCGGCGGCGTCCTCGTGCGCCTGGGCGGTGGCGACGCCCATGTCGAGTTCCAACCGTACCTGATGATCGCCCAGCGGAATGGGACAAAGCGAGATCGAGGTCTTCACCCGCTGCCCGACGATCTTCGAAGCGCTGGCGGTGCTGCCCGGCAACATCACGATGAACTCGCCGTTATCAAGTCGGCCCAGGAGGTCCATGTCGCGCAGCGTCGACTGAATGAACGACGCCAACGAGCTCAGCAGCAGATCCCCAACGGCGTTGCCGTAGGTGAGCTCGAGCTTTTTTAACTCCTTCACGCGGAAATAGAGCAGCGTCAAGGGGACGCCGAAGCGATGGCTCTCCGCGATTCGCCGCTTCAGCTCGTCGGTGAACGCCGCGCGGTCCGGCAAGTTGGCGGCGGTTTCGGCGACCACAGGAAGGGGGCGCATCGCCGGCTTCGACGACGGCGACTCGACGGTTGGCTTCGCAACATTAATGCGTGCGACTTCCTGACCGTCGCACCAGTGACTGCAATTTCGGCCGTTCTTTTTCGAGGCGTACACCGACTCGTCGGCGCGTCGAATCAATTGCGCTACTTCTTCCGCGGCCTGGCACTGGGCCATGCCGACGCTGGCTGTCACGCGAAGCGTGTTGCCGCCGAACTGCACCGACATCGCCTCGATCGCCTTACGAATTCGCTCCGCGGCGAATTGGCCTTCCGCGGCCTTCGTGTTCGCCAAGATAACGGCGAACTCCTCGCCGCCGTAGCGGCACGCCAGATCGCCCTTTTTGACGACTTTCGCCAGCGTGCGACCGACCGTGCGGAGGACCTCGTCGCCGGCGGGGTGTCCGTGCGTGTCGTTGAATTTCTTGAAGTGATCGACGTCGAGCATGACGAGCGACACCGGCTTTCCCTCGTTACCGAGCTTCTCGACGCACTCGGCCAGGAATGCGTCGAACGCCCGGCGGTTCGCGAGCTTAGTCAGGGCGTCGGTGCGGGCCTCGGACTGCTGCGTGCGGATCTCTTCCGCTTGCGTTTGAATCTTCTGCTCGGCGTCTTCCAGGCGGTTGGCCAGCTTCTTGTTGGCTTCGAGCATTTTGGCCACGGCGTCCATCACGACGGCGCCGTTGCCGGCGTCCCCCGTGTTGAGCGCGGCGAGCTGATCGGCAATCGCTTCGACGAACGAGTTGTGGGCGCCGACGTCGGATGCGACGTTGGCGGCTAAATCGCGCAAGTGCTGCGCGGCCATCGCGGCGCGGGCGGCG
>JBGSYU010000695.1:0-2367 GCA_041750715.1 Lacipirellula sp. | reverse complement strand
GCCGAACCTGAGCAAGGCCATCTCCCTGGCCGACTCGCTGGCCGCCTGGTTCGGCGGACCGAAAAGCCTCGCGCGAATGCCGGCGTTCACCCTGCGGATCGGCCTGGGCGCCATGCGGGCCAACGACCGGATGACGCAGTTCATCGACACGCTTCACAACACCGACCCGCTCGACAAACGCCCGTGGATGCATGCGCTGCTCCGCGCGCCCGAGCAACTCGGCGCCGAGCAGAAGACGGCGATGATCGCCCAGGTGCAGGCGACCGCCGCCAAGCGGTTTCCCGAAGCCGAGGTCACCGGCTACTACGTGCTGCTCACGCGGCTGATCGAAAGCGTGCTGGCCGACCAGTGGAAGGCGTTCATCGTCGCGACCATCGTGGTGGGCATTATGATCATCGTGGCGCTCCGCGACTGGCGGCTGACGGCGGTGACGTTCGTGCCGAATATTTTTCCATCGCTCATCTTGTTCGGCGTCATGGGCTGGCTAGGTCTGCGCGTGAACATGGGCGCAGCGATGATCGCCGCCGTGTCGATCGGTTTGTCGGTCGACAGTTCGGTCCACTATACGATGTTCTATCAACGGCAGCGGCGCCTGGGGCTAAGTCTGCAAGCGGCGTTGGAAAAGGCGCAAGACTCGGTCGGCCGGGCAGCGGTGTTTTCAACGCTCGCGCTGACGGTGGGGTTTGCCACGCTGTGCGTCAGCGACTTCGTGCCGACGATCTACTTCGGCGTGCTGGTAAGCCTGTCGATGATCGGCGGCCTCATCGGCAACCTGCTCGTGCTGCCAATCCTCATCCGCGCGGTCGATGGAAGGAGCGGGAGCCCGACGCGCTAGCAAGGGCGAATAGAGCAGCCGCAAAGAGGCACAAGAGACGCAAATAAGAGATGCGGATGCTGCGACCGCGAATCGCGCGGATTTCACGGATGGAGGCAGTCAATTCTGTCGCCAATTCGATTTTTGGCGACACAATTCGTAACTCTTTTCCTGGCGGTGAATTAAAGCTGTCAAATTGTGTCGCGAGGGGACGACGGACGCGACGTCTTGCCGAGCGCGGCGCACACCCTGAGCATGTCGCGGCCGGCGATAACGCTGGCCGGCGCGGGCAATCGACGCTACTTCCAAGGATCAATTATCAAAGAACTTCTCGCGCCTAGCGATCGGCGCGAGATTCATGACGTGAGCGTAGCAGAAGGCGCGGCCACTTTCAGCTATGATTTTGGCGGGCGTGAAAACGCACCGCCAATGCGCCGAACGGGTTGATAGGGCTCCCAATGCTAACGCCGACGCAAAACCCTGGATTTCGATTTCGACTGAAAACACTATTAGTCGCGGTCGGCATTTTCAGCATCGTTCTAGGACTTGCGTCGTCAGTCACCCATTGGCAACTACGCAACTCCCGCGAGCGCGCGGCGATGGTCGCGGTGGGCCGCTTCGGCGGCACTTCTTCGATGGAAAGCGCCCTGCGTTGGGATGCCACTGGCGAGCGACCAAGCTGGTTTTATTGCCAAATCCTGAATCGCGTCGCCAAGATCGATCTGTCGCAAGACGCCTGGCCATTGGTCGAGCGGCGAAAACAAGGGCAATCGTCGCCGCAGGTCAGCGACGACGACCTGCCTATTCTCCAAGCGTTTGCGGATCTCAAGATTTTGGATCTTAGCGGCACCGCGATAACCGATGGGGGGCTAAAGCACCTAATGACGCTGCGCTCCCTTGATGAACTAGAGCTCGACGGCACGCAGATTAGCGATGTAGGGGTTCGCAGACTCAATGATGCCTTGCCGAGTTGTCGAATTCGTCGTTGACTATTTGTACGAGTCTATGGCTCGATGAGCGTCAACCCTGAGAAGTAGTCCCGCAAGAATCCCCGATCGCGGGCCAACAGTCGGTCGGCGTGGCGCATGGCGTGCGCTCCGATGAGAAAATCGACGACGATCCGTTTCCGGCGGCTGCCGCGGCGAAGGTGCTCGGCGAACATGCTGCCGGCCAATAGCGAGCTGTCGAGCGATGAGGGAACGAATGAGAGTTGCCAATCGCGGAGGAAGTCCGCAACTTCTAGCTCGGCGAGCGCGGGCGAAATCTCGGCCAGCACGCATTCGCAGAGGACTAGGCCGCCATCGGACATGGCTTGTCGCAACGCGACCACGGATCGATCGGCGTCCGGCGAGTCCGCGAGGACGTCGAGCAAGACGCTGCTATCAACCGCCGTCAGCATCGCGCGCTCGCTGAAGGTAGGCGTCGACCGTCATCCCACCCGGTAGCTGGCCGCGGCCGCGCCACTTGGCCAGTACGTCTTCGGCAAGGCGCTTTTGGCCGACGAGCCGTCCGCCCGACGCCTCAAACTCCAGGATCGTGCCGGGCGTGAGTCC
>JBGSYU010000694.1:0-2789 GCA_041750715.1 Lacipirellula sp. | reverse complement strand
GGTGCGCATCGCCGGTCCCGTCGGCGCCGCCGTGCGACTGCTGCAAACCGAAGTTGCTCTGCACCTCGACGGCGTCCCTGGCGGCGGCTTCGACATTGATCCCCTCGAAGGAAACAAGGTCGTCCTCGTCTCGGACAAGGTTGCCGTCATCGGCGCCGCCGGATTCGTCGACTTGGCCGTCACGCTGACCGACTCGCTCACCGCTGGCGGCCTGACCTACCTGGCCGCCGTCATCGACGCCGGCGACCGCACCGGCGACATGTCCAACATCCTCAAGGTCGCGCTCTTCGACTTGCCGCCGGGGAGCAACCCCGCCGTGCCAATTCCAGGAGATTTCGATAACGACAGCGACGTGGATGGAGCCGATTTTCTAGTTTGGCAGCGACAATTCGTCACTTCCGACGACCTGGACAATTGGCAAGAAAACTTCGGCGACGCTCCCGACGAAGTCGCAGCGGTAACCGCGGCATCGGTCCCGTCCGCCGCCTTTTCGGCCGGGCCGGTATCGCACCGGTCGTCGGTTTCCGCCAACGCGAGATTCCCGCAGCCGCTCGGCGCCCCGCGGCACAGCGACCTCATCGACGGAATCTTCGACGAGCTAGGTGGCGGAAGGAACTGGTTGAGTAAGCTCCGAACGCTTAAGCGTCGAAGTTCGTGAAAGTCTGTAGTCCTCTCGCTCCGCGAGAGGAAATCTGCTCCCGGAGCGAGCAGACTACCTACCGACTCCGGCCGCTGCACGGGATACAATGATCGTCCCAAACTTACGAGGAGTAGCAATGGCGTTCTGGTTCGCATTGGCAATTTGTCTGGCCCCCGGGTCAGCCCGCCCCGGCGTGGAATTCACGAAGGATTCGCTCGAGGTGGTCCAGAAGAACATCGCCAAGAAAAAAGCCGTGCTGGTCGACGTGCGGAGCAAGGAAGAATGGGACCAAGGAAGCATCGAAGGGTCCTTATTCGTACCCGTCACTTCGCTCCGAAAGCACAGTCTCGATCCGGTGAAGCTCGCGAAGACATTGCCCAAGAAAAACGACAAGAAGATTCTTTACGCCTTCTGCGTGGTGGGAATGCGAGCCAAGCAAGCCGGCGTCGTTTTGGAAAAACAAGGCTACGAAGTGCGCGTGCTAAAGCCGGGGTACGAGGATTTGATAAAAGCGGGGTTCAAGAAATCCGAAAAGAAGAAAGACGATGAAGATACGCGACAGCGGAATGCCGGATGAACCCTATTGGGAAACGCTGTTCGACGTACCGCTGATTCTTTCCCGTCTCGGCATCGACCAATACCGCGACGTCGCCGAATTGGGGTGCGGATACGGCACGTTTAGCATCCCGATCGCCAAAACGATCGGCGGCACGCTATACACGTTCGACGTCGACCCCGCCATGCTCGCCCGCACGACGGAACGTGGCGCGGGGCTGCCGATCGTTTGCCGGGAGCGAGACGTCGTTCAATCGGGATTCGGCGTCGACGTCGACGCTGCTCTGCTGTTCAACATTCTGCATGGCGAGCGACCCGAAGAGTTGCTTCGCCACGCCGCCCGTGCGGCAAAGGCGGTGCTGGTCGTTCACTGGCGATACGGCGAAACGCCGCGAGGCCCCAGTCTCGAAATCCGGCCGCGTCCCGAGCAGATCATCGACTGGGCGGCGAAAGCCAACTTGCATCCGATCGGCGAAGTCATCGACCTACCGCCGTGGCACTTCGGCCTGAAGTTCTCCTGCTTGTAGCCCTGGCCTTTGGCCGGGGGTTTGTCTCCATCAGGACAACGGTTGTCACGCGCGGTGCGCGACCCCCGGGCAGAGCCCGGGGCTACAATCCGCGGGCGGGGGATCGTTAGCCGCACAGCGATCAATAGATTGGATTTCCGATGCAGGACGGCGTCCGTCAGTTCAGACAACTCGCACGGATTCTTTGCGTCCTTTGCGACGCAGCGCCAAACGAGTGCGCCCAGCGGTTCTATGACTCGCTCCGTAGCAGAGCGTCGAACCTCCCAGGAACCAAAAAAGAGAGAGTGGAGCGGAAGGGAGTCGAACCCTCGACCTCTGCATTGCGAACGCAGCGCTCTCCCAACTGAGCTACCGCCCCGAGAATCCCAGATTCTAGGGGGGCTGCTGCGGAGTGTCTAGGTGCGCGGTGGCGCCAGTTGCGCGTAGGGGAGTTGGCGAAAACGTCCACTATCGCCCTGAATTGTCTCCTGCTAAACTCCTGGGTTGCCGCTTTTTCGCAAGGCGTGCGTCAAGGCGGGCGATTAGCTCAGTTGGTTAGAGCACCAGCTCGACAAGCTGGGGGTCGAAGGTTCGAGCCCTTCATCGCCCACTCGTGAAGTCGAGGGACGAGGGTCTAGAGTCGAGGGCCGGAAGTAACTTCGGCGCTCCTCCTTTTGGCTCTCGACTCTCGACCCTAGGCTCTCGACTTTCATCACACGGAGTTTACCTTTGGGTACCAAGAGAACTGGTAAGGGTCGGCGTAAGCTCGGTCGCAAAAAGCGACGCATGCGCGCCAAGATCCGCCATCGCAAGAAGTAAACGGCTCGCCCCAGGGTAACATTTGCTCCGCGATTGGCCAGGGCGATTAGGGTTCTTGCTAGGCGCTGCGCCTTCGTGGAAGTGGCGCCTGCCCGCGCTTCTTCCCCCCTCCCCAGCCCTCCCCACGAGGGGAAGGGAGCCAGATGCCTTACTCAAAGCGAGCGCAAAAACTGTACGGCGTCGGCCACGTCTTCCACGGGACGCGCCGAGTTACGCCGCTCAATCGTGACCCAGGCCCGGTAGTTGTGCTCTTCTAGCACTCCCAGTAG
>JBGSYU010000693.1:0-2928 GCA_041750715.1 Lacipirellula sp. | reverse complement strand
ATGGTTAACGGCGAGGATCTGACGACGTGGCAATCGAACTTCGGGCTGGCGGGGGTTGCGATGAAGGACGACGGCGACGCCGATTTGGATGGTGACGTGGACGGCGCCGATTTTCTCACCTGGCAGCAGCAGCTTGGCGGGGCGCCGTTGGTTCCCACGGCGGCGAGCGTGCCGGAGCCTGCGGCGATTTGGTTGGCGCTGTGTGCGGGCCTCGGCGTCGCGCGGTGGCGGCGGTCACTTAGCCCCCGGTCAGTGACCGGGGGCTAAATGGATTGACCGCGACATAGTGTGCGCCGATCAATCCTGCCCGCTCGCCGGCGGGTCGTACTCGAAGTCGCGCCATTTCATTGCGCGGCGGAACGGTTCGATGCGGAGCATCACCTCGCCGTTCTGGAACAGCCGCACCGTGCCGTTGGATTCGCTCACGGCGATGGCCACCGCTTGCGTGGCGCGGCTGATGGCGGCGGCTGCCCAGTGGCGAGAGCCGAGGCCTTTGCTGAGCGTAATGTCGGCGCCGGGCGCCGAGATGTGCTGGCACGCGGCGACCACGGTGCCGTCGGAGGCGACGACGAAGGCGCCGTCGAGTTGGGCGATTTCTTTAATCGCTTCGCGGACCTTCGGGTCGCCCAGTTGCCGCTCGTGGGTGCCGTAGCCCTTCACGGGGTCGAAGCCCAGCGGGTGACAGTGCTTCAGCACGATGCGATGGTCGCCGACGACGAACAGCGTGCCGACCGGCTTGCCCTCGCGGCCTTCGCGGCCGACCGACACGGCCAGATCGACCGTGGTTTTGAGCGTGTCGAGCGGCACGCGGGTTTCGAGCTGCCGGAGGTCGCTGGCGCTGAGTCGGCCAAGGTGCTCATCCAGCCGAATGACGCTCAACGAGTCGATCATGCCCGCTTCGAAGCCGCTGTAGAGGGCAATGACCGTGGCGGCCGGTTCGAGCAAGTCGTCGGCTACGCTTTCCAGCAAGGCGCGGGTGAGTTGCTCGTGAACGGGACTGTCGATGGCCGAAAGCTGGACGGTGCTGAAGCCGGCTTCCGCGGCGCCTTCGAGAAACGCGGGACGATCGGCGGCGAGCAGCACCTTCATGCCGCCGGTGGCGGAGCGGAGCTTTTGCCAATCGAGCGGCGACTCGAGCAAGAGCAGCAGCGAGTCGGCGTCGTCGATCTGGGCGATCTTGCGCGCCACGCCGCAGAAGGCTTCGAGCTGATCGGAGAATTGCGGTGCGTGGACGGTCATACCAGCGGCGCGCTTTCGTAGCCGAGTTTCTCCGAAACTCGGCAATGCGCCAGTCTCGGAGAGACTGGCCTATGTGACGAGCAGCGCAAGAGAACGCCGCCGTCGAGTGGTTGCAATTTAGACGAGCGGCGCGGTTCGATCAATGCGAATGATGAGAGAGGGCTTCGGGAGTGACGTAGCGACCGTCATCCCGAGTGAAGCGAAGGATCTCGCTTGGGTTCCAGATTCTTCGCTGCGCTCAGAATGACGAGTCCGACGCAGCGGAAGCCCGAGGTCCGAAGCCTTGCTCACCGCTTCGCGCGCCGCTGTTGCTGCTGCTGCTGCGGCTTTTGGGCGACCGGCCCGGCCACATCTTCCACGCCGTCGTATTTCGCGAAGGCCAGCCGGTCGTACACCACCAGCGCGTGAATGGCGTGACCCAGCGGGCCGGCTTCCCAATCGCGCGTGCGATTGGAGTACATGATGTTCGCAAGGTAGTTGACCGCCCGCACCGTGCGGTAGTGCGTGAGCTGATTCTCGGAGCCGGCATACAGCAGCCACTCGAGCGTGTGGCCGGTAGTCTTCAGGCGGCGGTCGACGTCCGTCTCGCGCCCCGGGCCTTTGAACCACTCGGTGCTGAAGCTGCCGTCGGGGTTTTGCAGGCTGAAGGCGTAGTTCATGTAGTTGGCGACGAACTTGTCCGCCTCCGCGTAAACGCCGTCGACCGGCAGGCCGGCCGCGCGACGCTTTTTCACCGCCAATGCCAGGCCGCCGAGGCGGTGCGTGCCGCCGCAGGCCGCGGTGCGCACCGGTTGCCGCAGCTCCTCGCGGACCAGCGTGGGAAAATCCCATTGCATGCCCTGGTCGTTGACCCAGCGGGCGTTAATATCGAGATACCTCTGCAAGCCGATCAGCTTGAAGGTCAGCTCGGTCTTCGGGTAACAGGTGGCCTTCTCAATTTCGATGAGATCGGCGACGGTGAAGTCCTTGCCTTCGACCTTCATCGGGTAATCGGCGCGGACGCGGGCCTGGGCTAGCAGCGCGAGCAGTTGGCCGTGATGGCCCTGCAACGCCGGGCCGACCTTGACGCGCATCTCGCCATCTTCGTTCAAGAACATCAGCGAGCGGTTTTCGCAAGGCTGGTTGAAGCAGAGCCAGCCTACGGCGGTGATCGGTTGTCGATTCGCCTGCAACACCCGGCTATGCACTTCGAACGACAGCATCGAGTGCATCACCTCCCACGGACTGCGGTCGACGGTGCTCAACGGGCGGTTGTAGTAGTGCTTCAGCACGCTGCGAACCTTATCGCGCAGCGCGCGCTGATTGCGCGTAAGCGGCGGCAGCGAGGTTGCCGCGGCGACCCCCGGCGTTTCATCTTCGTCTTGGTAGTTCTCCGGACTCGCCGGCGGCGCCGTAAGATCCGGCTTGGCCATCCGATCGGGTTCGCCCAGCGGCGTGAGCGCCGCATCGCCAATTTTCGCCGCGCTGCTGAGCGGTCTGGCGGCCGGTATCCGCGCATCGGCGACGGCGGGGCCGGTGTATTCGGGTTCGACCGGATCCCCCGGAGCGTCGCTCGCCGGGGCGGGCGTTTCGGAGAGTTCGTCAATCGGGGCGAGGTCGTCGGCGTCGTCCGCCGGCGCGGGCGTTTCGGGCAGCGTCGGGAACTGCGGCGCTTGGGGCGTGGGCGTGATCGTGCGGGCGTCCTGGCCC
>JBGSYU010000692.1:0-1604 GCA_041750715.1 Lacipirellula sp. | reverse complement strand
CGCCGCGCCTTGGCTGCTACTGCTAACGGTGATGACGCCGCTTTTCAGCCCCGGCGTGGCCGTGTCGAGCATCACCAGATGTATATTGCCGCCGCCCATGGCGTTGTCGATTCCGCTCGCCATGCCGCTTAAATCGCCGCTGGCGCTAAGCGTGTAATCCAGCTCATCCGCCCCGTTCACCGCCACGACGCTGGCGAGGTTCGACACGGTGACGGCGAGCGAAATGCTCGCACCCAGCGTCACGCTCATCGGCGCCGCCGCCACCTGCACTCCCAGCTTCGCCGGAATTTGATAGTCCGCCACCACGGGCAGGTGGTCGCTATTGGTGCGAAGCGCGGCGAGCACCGTCGGCGACGCCCCGGTTCCCCCCAGGGTCGAGTTGAACGTATGGCTGCCGTTGTTGCCGAAGGCGTGGTACGAACCCGCAAGGTAGCTGAGGCCCTCGCCGTCGAGCAGTTCGCCGGAGACGAGTTGAAAGTCGAACCGGTCGTCCATGGCGCCGCCGGGATCCTGCGTGTGGATCGACTTGAACGCGGAGTTGTCATTCCATGTGACCGGCGCCGCCGGCGTGCCGGAGGCGTTGATCGGGTCGTTGGCCTGCCCCGCACCCGGCGCACGCAGCGTCTGAAACATCTGTTCGCCGCTCGACCTCACATTAAAGTCGCCGGCGAATATCAGATGAGCGCCCTCGCCCAAAGCGTCCGCATTGTTGCGGACCGAAACCGCCTCGATCTGGCGGCGGTCTTTGTCTTCCTGAGTGTTGGACGCCTTGTAGTGGTCGTTGTACGCGTAAAAGTCGGCCGATGCGTCGTAGCCTGCCGGTCGCAACTGATAGCGCAGCGTCGACCGCGGCTGCGCTGAGCCGCTGACCTGTCCGAAGCGAATCTCCTCGACCAACTGGACGGTTTGCGTGTTGTACACCAGCGCGGGGCCGCCGGCCCGGCGCAGCATGAAGTCTGATACGAATGCGTCGAGCGACGAACGCGCGTACACGCCGGCGCCGTAAATCGAGTTGAGCACGTCGACGAACGATTGCGTGGTGACGCCCGTCGTATGCTGCTCTTGCAGCAGCAGCACGTCGATCGGCTTGGCAATGCCGCCGACCAACTCGGCGCCGATCGCTTGCAGCACCGTCGCCGCTTCGGGCCGCGCCGTCTGCTGGCCGGGGTTCTGGGCCGTGAGCGTATTGTAAGTGACGATCCGCAACTGAGCCGCCGCGGGCGAGGCCGCGAGCATACTGGCGACGATCGCGAGAACAGCCGGCCATGCCGTGCAACGAGCCATTTCCAGATTACTTCGATCCACGAATCCTCCGACCTACGTAACGCGCCATCCATTTAGCCCCCGGTCACTGACCGGGCGCCAATCGAACGTCTCCATTTTGAAGCGACGCAACAAGCGAACATCATCAACCCCCACGCCGACGGCTCCGGCACGGTCGTCGCGGCAGGAACCAGTGACGACCCGCCAAGCTGCTGCTGCCAGGTGAGAAAATCGGCGCCGTCCACGTCACCATCCAAATCGGCGTCGCCGTCGTCCTTCATCGCAACCCCCGCCAGCCCGAAGTTCGATTGCCACGTCGTCAGATCCTCGCCGTTAACCAT
>JBGSYU010000691.1:0-2094 GCA_041750715.1 Lacipirellula sp. | reverse complement strand
AGGTCCGCAGACTGCTCCCCACGATACCGAGCTTGCAGGAAGATTGCGAGCGGCCGATGGGCGCATAAAGGAGACCGCGGGGTGAACCCCGCGGCCATTGGAATTGGACGTCGCCAGGCTTACTTGACGAGCGTCGGCGTCACGACGACGTAGATAGGCGGCTGCCTCTTGCCTTGCTTCATGGACGAAGGGCCTTTGTAGATTGCCGTTTGGCCGTCGGCGATGGCGGTTTTACTGGAGAATTCCCTATGGGCGCCGTCGCGGCTGATTCTTACCAGCCAGGTGACTTCTAATTTTTCTTCGACTTGAACAGCGGAGACTTCGACGTGCGTGCCATTGCGAAGGCGTCGGTCACCGGGTTCGTCGGACATTTGTTCACCCACCGAAAGTTGGGCCGCGCGGCCGAGTGTGGTTACCAGCTTCGGCTCGGCGAGGTACTTGATGAGTTGATGTTTTTCGAGAATCCGCAGAGCGCCGAGCGTTGTTGAAGCCTCAGCGAGCATGAAGCCGTTCTCGCGCAGCGGTTTGAACTCGGCCATGCTGTTGTGGGCGTCTTCGAGGACGCGGATGTCGTAGACGACTTGAGTTTGGCCAGGGCGTAGAAGGTGTCCTGGCGGCGGATCTCCGTTCGGTGAAGCGGCGGCGTCCGTAGCGGCAGTTGTAATAGTCGGCAGGTGCGCCGCGGCGTAGGGACTAGGTGGCGAGAGTTGTGTAGGTTCGGGTTCCGGTGAACTAGTCACCGGCGCTGTGACAAGAATGCGGTCGCCAGGCAGCAGCGGATGGTTCGTTTCCGGCGTGATCAGGCCGGTCGACGGATCGCAGGCGATGGGAAACACGAGTTCGTCGCCTACGCCGTTCGGCGCGGGGCGCCGGAGCGTGATCCTTGCCTCCGAAAGCTTGTTCGCATGCAAACTGAATTGCGCAAGAGCGCTGCCGACGTTGCATTCCCGCGAACGCGGGTAAGGAAGCGGCACGCGCGTTATGTTGTCACCCCTGGGCGGGTTTTCATCAATGACGTAAGCAACCTTGCTGTTGTAGGCCAATACATCGACGACGACTTCTGGATCTTTATGCGTCTCGGCGAGCTTCCGCTCGATAGCCTTGCGGGTCTGATTGAGCGTCATCCCGGCCACGTACACCGAACCATACGCTCCCAGGTTGACTCGACCGTCCATCGCAACCAGGTGTTGCCCGGTGATCGACGGAACTCCTGCGCCAGCGACGAGCGACGCGGAGACCGCGACATCGGAAAGTTTCTTGGAGAGCACGTTGCGGATCGCGACTTTCGATTCTTCGATCGTGAGACCGACGACGCGCACCCGACCGTAGGTCGGTCCAAGGTTGACGGCGCCATCGGCGTCGACGTTGTAGGAATTGTCGATCGGCTGCTCAGGCAAAGCTCCTTCGACTTGAATCAGCACCGCGTCAAATGTCTTCAGACGATGCGGCGACTTGGGCGTCAGGTGTACGCTTTCGATGAGCAGAATGTCCGGCGGCTCGATGACGTACGGCGACTTGGCGAGGGCGTCGAAGGACTTGACTCGCTCCGCGGCGACTTCGGTAGCCGCGACTGTCTTGACGACCGCGCCATCAACGATCGTCGACGCTTCCTCGACGATGGAGTTATTCGAACCCTCTGCGGACTCAGCGCTGACCCGCTCGACGCGAATGAGTTGCAGGAGTGCGACGGCGATCAGCAATGATGGAACAACAATCCGTTTCATCTTCGATTCCTCCTTGAATCGGGGCGTAACGAGGCGGTGAATTCGACGCGAAAGCATGCCGCCACGGGCGGCGAGGGAACCAGGCAAGTCGGCGGAGGCGAACTCCGCTGCATGTAGCAGCGAGTTGGCAAACGCAATCGCCCCGCCCGCGGCTGCGTCGGCGGCTGCGTCGTCGCAGGCCCATTCACCGGCTTCTTCGAAGCGGAGAACCGCCAGCCGGGCCAGCGGATTGAACCACTGCGGTAAGGCAAGCACGTGGATGGCGAGCGACTTCCACAAGTCGCCGCGTTGCAGGTGGGCTAGCTCGTGTCGAAGAATCGACTGCCGTTCTGGACTGGTGAGCGCGGCCCACAAGGTCTTGGGGGCGAGT
>JBGSYU010000690.1:0-2022 GCA_041750715.1 Lacipirellula sp. | reverse complement strand
CAGGCCGGGGAAGTAAGGCGTCTTTTTGCGTGCGATGTTTTACGCGGCAGCGTGGCGGAATTTGTGACGGCGTGCGCGAGTTGGGAGTTGTGAGAGGCCCAGCACAGTGCGGAACAGGGTTTTGAGAAGCTGCACAAGTGCGGCAAGATCTCCCATGTCCTGCAAGGTCCTCGGCTTGCCGACTCCGAACAGCTTTCGCATGATCCGCCCCAAGTTGTGCGCCGCGGCGGCGATCAGGTAGCGTTTGCTGACATCGAGGACTCCTTTTAGCCAACTCCGCCGCATGCCTCCCGTATCGCAGACATGGGCGAACGTTCGCTCGACGCGTTCGCTGCGAAGCCTTTGCAGCTTTCGGCTCTTGCCGCGTTTCAAGCGCCGCCGATTGGCATACACGGCCTGTTGAAATTCAGGCGGCTTGTCGGTCCACCGCGCACGATGAGGACGCTTCGGCTCGGGAATATACGTGCGAAAGTTGAGGTCCTCAGCTAACTCGATCGTCTCCGCCCCATGGTATCCCTTGTCAGCCACGATCTCTTCGATCTCGATTTCGCGATCTGCTTGTTTCACATTCTCGACCGCCTCCAATACGCTATCCACCAGTGTCTGCGTGTCACCGTGATCAGCCGGATAAATCTCGGCCGCCAGAATCAGGTCGCTCGTTAGGTCGACCACGTGTTCCGCCTTGTAGGCCAGGTGCGTACGACCGTCTTTCAGCTTGGCAATGCGGCTTTCCGGATCGTTGGGCGAAATCCACTCGTCGTTCGAGACCTTCTTATTCGTCCGTTGCTTATCGAAGCGGCGCACCTCTTCATCCGTCGGCTCGTGATCTTTCGCGATCGCGCCCTCTTCGCGCATCAACCGTGTGACGTACTGCTTCCAGTCCTCACCCGTGTCGCGACGGATGATGCTCTTCATGGCCGCGTCGGCTTCCAACAGCGTGCTGTCGACGCCGACGGTCTGGCCCGAGAGCAACTTCTTCTCGGCCGCGATTCCAAGCACGAACTGAAACACCTCGGTGAACACTTCTTCCGGCAGGCGACGGCGGGTGTTGGAGAGCGTCTTGGGGTCGGGCGTGGTCTCGTCGAGCGGGATGCCCAGAAATTGCCGGAGGCTGAGACTGTCGGCGCACCGCCAGGCGATGCCGCGTTGGCTGTCGAGGCCCTCGAAATACCCCACCAGCAACATGCGAAAGTAGACGCCCGGCGGGATCGAGGGCTGGCCACGTTTTTCTTCTCGTTCGTAGTACCGCTGGCACCGCTGTTCGATCCAGCGATCGAAGCCGGCTTCGGCCAAGAGCGTGTTGAGCTTCTGATAGAAAGGATGGCCCGCCGATTTCGGCAAACCCTCCGCCAGGATAAACAGCGACTCCTGCCGATGTCGTCGCTTGCCCATCGCCATTCGGTGATCCTCCCTGTAAAACCGCCACTCCCACGACGAATAACATACCATCCGCGTCAAGCGTCGAAACCACCTACTCACTCGACGTTAGGAATACTTCCCCGGGCTGCTAACGGCAAACATGCCGTCCACAGATGCAACGGATCACTCGCTGTCGGCCTGCTGCTGACGTGGTTTGGCGAGCGCAAACAGCCGGTGCATCGTGCCCACGTAGAGCGTGCCGTTGGCGGCGACGGGGGTGGCGTGGATCGGCTCGCCGAGGTCGATGCGCGAGAGGACCTTGAGCTCGCGGCCGGTGGCGAGAGTCCAGAAGTCGCCGCGCAAGGAGCCGACGTAGACTTTGCCGTCGGCCACCAGAGTGGAAGACCAGATGTCGCCATTCGCGCGGTGGATCCACACCGGTTTGCCGGTTTGCGTGTCGATGCAAGAAACCTGCCGGCCGCAGTCGGCGATGTAGGCCAGGCCCTCGTGAATCGAGGGCGAGGACATGCAGTGGCGGCTGAGCGGTGCGGCCCAGACGCGGCCCGATTGCGTGATGTCGCCGGTGCCGTCGGCGTTGATCGCGTGCAGGTAGCACTCGAGCTTGCCGTGCCACAGGTCGCCGCCGGCGGTGAGATAGACGCG
>JBGSYU010000689.1:0-5334 GCA_041750715.1 Lacipirellula sp. | reverse complement strand
GCGCGAGGCGTTGGCCGCCGGCAACCTGCCTACGGCGCAAGCCCTGGCGGGACAGGCGAGCGCGCTGAACGTACCGGACTCGCAATTCCTGCCGGAGGAAGACTGCCCGGCGAAGCTGGCGCTCGATCTCCAGCGGGCCGCGGCCGAAGCACCGGCGATTCAACTCGCCCGCGGCGAATTGCCATTGACGTCGACCCCGACCGCGGAAGATTACGCTGAAGCGGCCGCGGCATCGGACCTGGGCGCGGCGATGCGTATCGCGCAAGTTCCGGACTTTACGCCGCTGCCGTTGCCGAGCGACGTCGCGCCGCTGCCGAGCAGCCAGGCCGCTCGATTGCTGGAAGCCGGCGAGCAAGCGCTGCGTTCTGGCGACCGCGAGAGCGCCATTCAGTCGTTCCGCATGGCGTACGAAGGCCGCGCGCAGCTCGACGTGCTCAGCCAGCAGCGGCTTCAGGGCCACTTGCACATGCTGCAGGCGAGCGGCGGTACCGAGAAGCTGCCGGCCCCCAACCGTCAGACGGGTGACATGCTCGAGTCGATGGCGGACGACGAGTCGATCGTAGCGAGGCAGCTTTCCGTCGACATCGGCAAGCGGCAATCGGACGCCGCCAAGACTCTCGAAAAAGACCCGAAGCGATCGCTCAAGCTATTGGGAGAAGCGCGGACGCTGGTCGAGGAATCGGAGCTTAGCAACGAGTTGAAGGGCCAGTTGTTGAGCCGACTGAACCGAAGCGTCGGGGAGACGGAAAAGTACATCGAAGCGCATAAGTCCGAGCTGGAACTCGACGCGGCCAACAAAGAGGTGCTCGATGAAATCGACCGCGAGCGGGTCGTGAAGGCGGAGGTGCAGCAACGAATTGCCGAGATGGTCGACCAGTTCAACAAGCTGATCGACGACCAGCGGTATGCCGAGGCCGAGGTGATCGCCAATCGGCTGTATGAGATGGCGCCCGAGGACGTGGTCGCTCGGCAGGTACACAACCAGGCCAAGATGATCCGGCGATCCAAGTTGAATGAAGAAATCATCGCACTGTCCGAGAATGGCGTGGCAAACTCCATTCTTGACACGAAACGAACCGCGGCAGAAGCGTTGGCTAGTTCAACGGTTCCGTTCCAATACGGGGACGATTGGGAATCCCACGCGAAGCGAAAGTCGCAGACCGAAATCGGATCGAATCGGAGTTTTAAAGAACTGGAGATCCAGGAAAAGCTCAAGACGCCGGTGATGCCGAAATACGAAGAGGTCCCGCTAACGCAGGTGGTCGAGGGCCTGTCGCAACTGGCGGGGGTGAACATCCATCTCGACCCGCGCGGATTGAGCATGGTCGGCGTGAAGAGCGATGAACTAGTAACGCTCAATCTGCCGCAAGAGATTTCACTCAAGAGCGCGTTGATCCTGATCCTCGAGCCGCTCGACCTGACCTACACCATTCAAGACGAGGTGCTGAAAATCACCAGTAAGGAGATTCGCGACGGCGACGTCATCCAGGTCGTGTACCCGGTGGGCGATCTGGTGATTCCGATCCCCAACTTCCTCCCGACGAGCAACACGGGCCTGCAAGGGCTCATCAACGATGCCTACGCCGCGATGGGCGCCTACGGGCCCGGTGGCGGCGTGGGCGGGCCCATCTCCCTGGTGGCGGGCGGCAAACCGGGGCATGCGGACGGCCCCTTCGCGAAGAACATCAACGCCCAGCAGTTTGGGGTCAATCCTCCCGGCGGCGCGAGCGGTTCCATGCCGAGCGACCCCGGCAATCTGGGCGGGGCCGCGAGCGCCGACTTCGATTCGCTGATCGACCTGATCGTGTCGACCGTCGAGCACGAAAGCTGGATGGAGAACGGCACGGGCGAGGGGGAGATTCAGCCGTTTCCGACGAACCTGAGCCTCGTGGTGAGCCAGACCCAGCGCGTTCACGAGCAGATCGCCGACCTGCTCGATCAGCTTCGCCGCTTGCAGGATTTGCAGGTGACGATCGAAGTGCGATTCATCGACATGAGCGACACGTTCTTCGAGCGGATTGGCGTCGATTTCGATTTTAACGTTCGGAACAAATCGGGCCTGAACACGCTGACCTACGGCGGCGGTACGCAGACCGTACCCAACAACACCCCCAGCAATACGGTGGGCGTAAACGTGGGCAATATCCCGCAGGGCAACATCAACACCAACTTTCAGGCCGATCTCGACCTGCCGTTCCGCCAAGGAAGTTTTGAATTATCGTCGCCGCAGTTCGGCACGCCGGTGGACGTGGGGACGTTCGGCTTCGCCATCCTGAGCGATATCGAAGCGTTCTTCATGATCAACGCCTCGCAGGGCGATCGCCGGTCGAACGTGTTGCAGGCGCCGAAGGTGACGCTGTTCAACGGCCAGCGGGCGAGCGTCGTGGACGCCGCGTTCCGGCCGTTCGTGATCAGCGTAGTGCCGGTGGTCGGCGAGTTCGCGGCGGCCCAACAGCCGGTGATCGTCGTGCTTTCCGAGGGTACGATGCTCTCGGTGCAGGCCGTGGTGAGCGACGACCGCCGTTACGTGCGACTCACCCTGGTGCCGTTCTTCAGCCAGATCGGCCAGGTGCAGGAGTTCACGTTCGAGGGTTCGGAAACTACGTCGACGTCGGCGAGCGAGAGTACCGACAACAACGGCAACGACGAATCGAATGAAGAGGCCGAACAAGTCACTCGCAGCGGCACAACGGTGCAGTTGCCCACCTTCGAGGTGATTTCCGTGAGCACGACCGTGAGCGTGCCCGACGGCGGCACGGTGCTGATGGGCGGCATCAAGCGGCTTTCCGAGGGCCGCAATGAGTTCGGCGTGCCGCTGCTCAGCAAGGTGCCGTACATGGACCGGCTATTCCGCAACGTGGGCATCGGCCGCGAGACGCGCAGCTTGATGATGATGGTGACGCCGCACATCATCATTCAAGAAGAGGAAGAAGAGCGACTGGGCGTGGCGGAGTAGCGCCGGTTTCGGAAAGTTGTAGACGGGGTCTGTGACCCTGGTATTTGCAGAGTCCGGCCAGAAGAAGTCCGGCCTCAAAGTGGCCGGCTGCGGCGGCGAATCCCTCCCCTGGCCCCTCCCTTCAAGGGAGGAGGAGCACGCTATGGCGGTGAAATGGATCGCGATGGCAGGGGCCGTCTTAGCAGCCGCGGGCGTCGGCCTGGGGGCGTTTGGTGCGCACGGGTTGGAGGACCAACTACGGCGACTGGGGCATGAAGCGAGCCTCGTGAAACGTCTCGCGTGGTTTGACACGGCGGTGCAGTACCAGCTTTATCACGCATTGGGGATGCTGGTCGTCGCGGCGCTGGCGGCGGGGCAAGCGACCGGCTGGCACCGGACCGCGGCAGGATTTTTCGTCGCGGGAATCGCGCTGTTCAGCGGGTCGCTGTATGCGATGACGTTTTTGGGCGATGCGTGGAAGTGGCTGGGGATGATCACGCCGTTGGGCGGATTGGCGTTTATCGTCGGGTGGGTCCTGGTTGCGGCGGCTGTATGGCGAGAATAGATAGCCGAGCCATCCTGGCTCGGAGAATTCCTCCGGCCAGGATGGCCGTGCTATTTACGATGACGGCCAGGATGGCCGTGCTATGTCAAACCGCTTGCAGGCACTCCAGTTCCTTCGCAAGTCGCTTTCGGGCAACGTGCAGGCGCCGCTTGATCGTGCCCACCGGCGCCTCGAACTCGTCGCTCATCTCCAGCAGCGACTGTCCGTGCAGGTAGAACGCGACCAGCGTGCTGCGGTCGAGGTTGGCAAGCCGATCGAGACCCACGTGGAGCTGATCGACCCGCTCGCGATTGAGCAGCGAGGTGAGCGGCGCCTCGGCCTCGCCGTCGAAGCCTTCGAGCGTGTGCGGCTCGACCGACAGCGCCGGCCTCCGCCGCGTGCTGCGGTTGATCGACTGCCGCACGGCTATCGACCGCAACCAACCCGGGAACGCAGCCGGCTCCTGAAGCTGCTGGAGCTTCTCGAAGGCCTTGATGAAGACCTCCTGAGCGGCTTCCTGGGCCTCGGCGTGGTTGCGCAGCCGCTGCCAGCAGACGGCCTGGACCATCCGCTCGAAGCGGTTGACTAAGGCGCCGAACGCGTCGTTGTCGCCGTCCTGAGCTGTGATGACGAGCTCTGCGGTTGTTGCGAGTTCGAGGTCGAAGATTGGTGTTTCAAGTTCCATGATTCTCTCGAGCGTTTTGTCGCGCTCTCGCTTGTCGAGAAGCCGAGCGCGAGACTAGTGGCAGCAGAAGCGAGAACCGGCGGCCAACGCGAATGGGGATGCGCTAGCTCGCCGACGGCTTTCCGCCAGGTGAGGGAGAGATTCTCGTTAGGAATCGCAGCCCTAGTTACCTGGCAGCGGAGCGACACGTGCAGGCGTGTCGCTCGGAGCGCTGCATTGCTACGGCAACCAGCAGCGCCCCGCCGGTAACGCGCGTTTTGCCAACGCGCGTCGCCGTCGTTAGATGCTGGTGCGCTAGGCGCAGGGAAGACCCCAACGAGGCCTCCCAGCGCGTAGCGACGCCGGCAGCGGCGCACCACAAGGCAAACAGCGAGGAGCGATCCGCGTCGCGACGCACAAGGGACTTGGCGCTCGGCTGAGCGTTTTGAATGCCAAGATTGCGGTTGCGGCTTTGAATGGAACGCATCGTGCCCTCGCTGCGCTGGTGCGCGGCTCGAGAGAAAAATGAAGGTTCGTCCAGGGCAGTGCGGTCATCGAACCGCGGCTCCCGCCGTGGCGGGCGCCTGGACGCTCGTATGACTGTAGTTTCGGCCCCAAGGTTCGCCAAGGGAATATATTTCTTGGGAAATTCTTAGGGGCCGCTGGACTGCGATGTAACGTGTTTATTTGCAATAACTTAGGATGCCGTCTGAATCTAGCGGCGTAATCGCGATGTATGGGACGAAGTCTTCGCGGCGGGAAAAATCCCGCTCGGCGACGTTCGCGCCAACTCAGCCACAGTCCGGATAGATAGATCGCCGAGCCTTCCTGGCTCGGTTGGCGCGGTCGAATTCGGAGAGAAGACTCCGGCCAGGTCGCCGGGCTATTCATGTGGCCGCTCAGAGGTGCTCAATGAAAACACCGCACTTGGGGCACTTGGCAAACCACATGGGCACCGATTGGCCGCACTTGCAGCGGATGTTGTGCCGCACGACGGACGAGCCGAGCAGGCTGCTGCTAGCGCTGGGGCTAGGCGCGTCGCTAACGTTGTCGAACACTGAGGAATCGGAGTCGGAGGGAGGGCGGCCCTTTCGCTCTTCGCGGTACGCCTGCGAGTAGGCCTTCTTGAAATCCTGAGACGTGAGGGCGTCGGGCACGCGGACCTCGACTTGCCCCTCGCAATAGGGGCAC
>JBGSYU010000688.1:0-2619 GCA_041750715.1 Lacipirellula sp. | reverse complement strand
CTGATCGACGCATCCGATTTTGAAAGGACCTGTCCCATGTCAATCTTCAAACAGCTAGCGGCTCTAGGACTTTGCACCCTTCTGGTTACCGGGTGCAGCGAAAAGACGCAGGAAGCCACGAAGGAAGCGCTGGGCTCCGCGGCCGAGGATACCAAGGTAAACGTTAAGAAGGCGGGGGAAGTCCTCGAAGCGGGCCTCGACAAAGCGAAAGAAGAATTTAAGGAACCGACGCTCCATCCTAACGCCGACGACCCCGCAGATGCGGACGTCGTGCCCGAGTCGCAAGAAATTCAACCCTGAGGACGCATTAGCGAGCCGGGCCGGCTCGGCCCCGGCGCCGGGGCCGAGACGGCCCGGCTCGCTCGCGAACTTGCTCGCGCGCTAACTTGCAGGTCCCACTTCTTTCGCCAGCGCGCTAATCTGGCGAAACTCCGGCGTTCCCGCTTGCTCGCACCACTCGAACAGGGCCGCCTCGGTGGTCGTGATCGTCGCTCCCGACGATTCCATCCGCCGCAGGGCGATCTCGTGGTCGTAGGCGCCACGCGCGCCGACGGCGTCCGCCGCGATGTACACCCGGTAACCGGCGGCCAGCAGGTCGAGCGCGGTCTGTTGCACGCAGACGTGCGTCTCAATGCCGCACAAGAGCACGCGCTCGACGCCTTCGGCCTGCCACGGGGGGAACAGCTCGCCGCACGCCCCGCAACTAAACGCCATCTTGCTGGGCCGCGATTCCGTTAGGCGCTCGGCCAACGCTGGCGCCGTGGGTCCGAGCTTCACGGGGTTTTGCTCCGTGACCGCCGTCCGCACTCCGAGGATTCGTGCCCCGTCAATCAGCCGCCGGCAATTCCAAACGATCCTCGCGGTCCCGGAAACTAATGCCAGCAGGCGTTCCTGTGCGTCGACCACCAGCAGCGCCGTGTCGTGGGCGCGCATCATTTCCGGACTTCGCGGCAGCGGGGCAGGGCGGTCGCTTTCGGGCTCGGTGTGAGTCATGCCTTCAGAATACCTGAAGCAGTCACCCTGAGGTACTCCGAAGGGTCCGGCCACATTCTTTGGAGTACCTCAGAATAACTGACTTGGGTGACGCTTTGCCGTTCTTCTGGCCCCTAGTGTCAGCTTCGAGGGTCTGGACAATAGATTACGGCATCGCACCGCGGACCATTTCGAATTCCCGCCCATGAAAACTCGCTCCACCACCATTCTTACCGTTCGCCACAATGGCCGCGTCGCCATGGGGGGCGACGGTCAGGTCACCATGGGTCAGACCGTCGTCAAAAGCGACGCCGTGAAAATCCGCAAGCTGATGGACGGCCAGGTGCTGGTCGGTTTCGCCGGCGCCGCCGCCGACGCCTTCGCCCTGCTGGAACGGCTCGAAGCGAAGCTGAAGGATTATCCGGCGAACGTGCCCCGCGCTGCGACAGAGCTTGCTAAAGACTGGCGGATGGATCGCGCCCTCCGCCGGCTGGAAGCGCTCGTCGCCATCGTCGACTCCAAACACACGCTGCTGCTCTCCGGCACGGGCGACGTCATCCAGCCCTCCGACGGCCTCCTGGGCATCGGTTCCGGCGGCAACTACGCCCTGTCAGCGGCTCGCGCGCTCATCGCCCATAGCTCGCTCACGGCGGCCGAGATCGTCCGCCATTCGCTCGAAATCGCCGGGGACATCTGCGTTTACACCAATCGCAACATCATCATCGAAGAACTGCCGTGAACAGCCTCACCCCGCGCGAAATCGTCGTCGAGCTCGATCGACACATCGTCGGCCAGTCGAAAGCCAAACGCGCCGTCGCCGTCGCCCTGCGCAATCGTTGGCGCCGCCAGCAGCTCGACGACGACCTTCGCAAGGAAGTCGCGCCGAAGAACATTCTCATGATCGGCCCCACCGGCGTCGGCAAGACGGAGATCGCCCGACGGCTGGCGCGCCTCACCGGGGCGCCGTTCATCAAAGTTGAGGCCACCAAGTACACCGAAGTCGGGTATTACGGCCGCGACGTTGAGAGCATGATCCGTGAGCTGATCGAGAACGCCATCGGCTTGATCCGCGAGCGGGAGCTCGCCGGCGTCGAGGAAGAAGCCAAGCGCCGCGTCACTGAGCGGCTGCTCGACCTGCTGGCCCCTTCGCCGAATTCTTTCGACGTCGGCGCCGACAGCAGCGACTCCCCCGAGCGCTACGAACGGACGCGTGAAAAAATGCGGGCCATGCTTCTGGGCGGCGAACTGGAGAATCGCCAGGTCGAAATCAAGGTCGAGCAAAAGGTGCAGGCCATGATGGTCCCCGGGATGGGCCCCGGCGGCGATTCCATGGATTTCGATTTCCAGGGAATGATCGAAAAAATCCTGCCCAAGAACGTCGTCCGTCGCGAGCTCACCGTCGCCGAGGCCCGCCGCGTGCTGCTGGAGCAGGAGACTGAAGCTCTGATCGACAAGGAAAAGGTGAACGCTAGCGCGGTCGAACTGGCCGAGAACACTGGCATCATCTTCATCGACGAACTGGATAAGGTCGTTGCCACCGAAGGCGGCCGCGGGGCCGACGTTTCTCGCCAAGGCGTGCAGCGCGACCTGCTGCCGATCGTCGAAGGCACCACGGTGCAGACCCGCTACGGTTACATCCGCACCGAC